>CAZYNA010000046.1:0-20412 GCA_964648775.1 uncultured Proteiniphilum sp.
CCGGCGTTAAAGCAATCAGAGGATTCTAATAACAGAACCTATATAAATCCAAAGGGGGGAAATCTTTAATTGATTTCCCCCTTTTTTTTGTACATACCTTAATTGAAACATCAAGGGTTTTGGTCTATACCAAGTCTGGTATTTCCTGATGATTTGTTGAGGAGATACCAGACTTGGTATAGACATGGTATAGAGATCGTATAGACAATAAACACCTCATTCTATGTAATATCACCAATTTTTTGTAATTTTGAGCTCTTTTTCAAGAAAAAATTTATTATGAATATATCATACAACTGGCTCAAAGAGTATTTACAGTTCGATTTAACACCGCAGGAAACGGCTGATACATTAACACATATCGGACTTGAAGCAGAGGGCGTAGAAGAGATTCAAACAGTTAAGGGTGGAATGGAAGGACTGGTAATCGGTGAGGTTCTTACGTGCATACAACATCCCAACGCCGATCAACTTAAAGTAACTACTGTAAAAATTGATAACGGCTCAGAACCGCTGAGTATTGTTTGCGGGGCACCAAATGTGGCTGCCGGACAAAAGGTGGTTGTGGCTCCTATCGGCACAACGCTGTACTCGGGCGACCAGGAGTTTAAAATCAAAAGAACTAAACTGCGTGGTGAAGAATCGCTTGGCATGATCTGCTCTGAAGCTGAAATAGGACTGAGTGATAATCACGATGGTATAATAGTATTACCCGGCGATGTGCCGGTCGGTACTCCCGCAAAGGAATATTATGATGTTAAAAACGAATGGGTAATTCAGGTTGATATTACACCTAACCGTGTGGATGCTGCATCTCATTACGGAGTTGCACGAGATCTTGCGGCATGGCTCAAACAAGCGGGCAAACCACATAAGCTAACCAAACCATCAGTCGACAGTTTTGCCATTGACAAAAAGGAAGGTGGTGTTGAAGTCATTGTGGAAAACAGTGAGGCTTGCCCAAGATATACGGGGCTTACCATACGTGGTGTTACGGTGAAAGAGAGTCCCGACTGGCTAAAAGACAGACTATTGCTCATCGGACTCAGACCAATCAATAATATTGTAGATATAACAAACTTTATACTGCACGAAACAGGGCATCCTATGCATGCTTTTGATGCAGGCATAACCGGAGATGAGGTTATTATTAAAACTCTCCCCGAAAATACTAAGTTCATTACTCTAGATGAGCAGGAGCGTGAACTGAGCAATAAAGACCTGATGATTTGCAACTCTAAAGAGGGTATGTGTATTGCCGGCGTTTTTGGTGGTATGGAATCAGGGGTAAGTGAAAACACTAAGGATGTGTTCCTTGAGTCGGCTTACTTCAACCCAACATGGGTAAGAAAAACTGCTCGTCGCCATGGACTCAATACCGATTCCTCTTTCCGTTTCGAAAGAGGTGCAGATCCTAATAACACTGTTTACGTAATTAAACGTGCGGCAATGTTAATTAAGGAGCTGGCAGGCGGTGTTATCGAAGGAAAAATTCGTGATGTTTATCCAACAGAAATAGAAAAACCACAAGTAGAGCTTACATACAAAAAGGTGAACTCAGTTATCGGCAAGGAGATTGAAAAAGAGACGGTACAAAATATTCTTAACAGTCTTGAAATAGATATTGAGAAAGAAACTGATAAGGAGCTGATTCTGCGTATTCCAACCTACAGAGTGGATGTAACTCGTGATGTGGATGTGATAGAGGATATACTTCGTATTTATGGGTACAATAATGTGGAGATTGGTGATTCACTACAATCCAGTTTATCATACCAGACACCTACCGACAGAAAAAACAATAAACAGACTCTTATTTCTGAACAGCTTACCGCAAGCGGATTCAACGAGATAATGAATAACTCGCTCACAAAAACCGGTTATTACGAAAATCTGGAGGCATATCCTTCCAAAAACAGCGTTAAGCTGGTAAACCCGTTAAGCAGCGATCTGGGCGTTATGCGTCAGACACTACTCTTTGGAGGGCTCGAAAGCATAGCCTATAACCAGAATCGTAAACACAGCGATCTCAGCTTATATGAGTTTGGCAACTGTTACTTCTTCAACAGCGATAAAAAGAGAGATGATAATATCCTTGCTGAATATTCCGAAGCCACATATCTGGGGCTTTGGCTTACAGGAAGACGTACTCATAAGAACTGGGCGGCACAGGAGGAGCAGAGCACTGTTTTTGAACTAAAGGCTCATGTGGAAAATATACTAAAGAGAATCGGACTCAACTCAAATCAGGTTGTATATAAACCACTTAAAAGCGACATATACTCCAACGCAATGAGTATCAACACTCACAAGAGAGAGATTGGCAGCTTTGGCATTGTATCAAAATCAATATGCAGATCACTCGATATAGATAATGATGTATTCTATGCAGAACTAAACTGGGATTTATTAATGAAAGAAGCTGATAAGCATAAGGTGAGATTTAGCGAAATATCTAAATTCCCGGCTGTCAGCCGCGATCTGGCACTGCTGATTGATAAAAATATCACTTTCTCAGAGATTGAGCAAATCGCCTACAAATCAGAAAAGAAACTACTAAAGCAGGTATCATTATTTGATGTTTATGAGGGCAAGAATCTTCCTGAAGGTAAAAAATCGTATGCCGTAAACTTCCTGTTGGAGGATGACGAGAAAACTCTCAAAGACAGTCAGATTGACACTGTTATGAAGAAAATTTTAAAGAATCTGGAGGATCAGCTTAAGGTGCAGCTAAGATAATTAATCATACAAAATAATATTCTAATTTAAATTTCAAACAACATATACCTCATCCGGAGGTACTAAGGTAACTACTAATTATGGGAAGAGCATTTGAATATCGAAAAGCAAGAAAATTAAAAAGGTGGGGCAACATGTCCCGCGTTTTCACCAAACTGGGTAAAGAGATAACGATTGCAACTAAAGAAGGTGGACCTGATCCGGATACAAACCCGCGCCTGCGTGTACTCTTTCAGCAAGCTAAGAAAGAGAATATGCCAAAGGACAATGTGGAAAGGGCAATTAAGAAAGCTACAGATAAGGATTCGTCTGATTATAAAGAGGTAGTATACGAAGGCTACGGTCCTTACGGCATAGCCATAGTTGTTGAAACGGCTACCGATAATACTACAAGAACAGTGGCTAACGTGAGAAGCTACTTCAATAAATACGGCGGCTCTTTAGGTACTACGGGAAGTCTTGAGTTTATGTTCGATCATAAGTGCGTGTTCAAGGTTGCATACAAAGAGGGAGTTGACCTTGAGGATCTGGAGCTTGAGCTGATTGATTATGGTGTAGATGAGATAGAGGAGGAAGAGGATGATATCCTGCTTTACGGCGATTTCAAATCATACTCCGACATTCAGCACTATCTTGAAGAAAACGGCTTTGAAATATTCTCTGCCGAGTTTGAAAGAATTCCCAAAGACACAAAAGCTCTTGATGAAGAACAACGTGCACAAATTGAAAAACTACTGGAGAAGTTTGAAGAAGATGATGACGTACAGAACGTATTCCATAATATGGAAGAGTCTGAATAGATATTTTTCCGGCCTTACTTTTTGAAATAAAAATCAAGAGCTTCTTTTGCTGCGACATAGGAGCTCTTTTTTGAATTCAAAACATCATCCTTTAGTTGAATCAGTAATTTAGCTACATCCTGATTATTATAAAAGCTTGATTTAAGGTACTCATTAATAGTCTCAAACATCATATACTTAGCCTGTTCGTTACGTTTACGTTCGAAGTAGCCATTTTCTTTTACAAATTCAATGTATCTGTGTACCATATCCCACACTTCTGCAATCCCCAGTTTGTAGTATCCTGAATAAGGGTGAACTTCCGGCACCCATCCCGATTCGGATACAGGAAAGAAATGTAAGGCATTCTGCAGCTGTCTCTTAACTATTTTTGCCTTCTCAATATTATCTCCGTCTGCCTTATTTATTACAATTCCGTCTGCCATCTCCATTATACCCCTCTTTATACCCTGCAATTCGTCACCAGTTCCGGTCAACTGAATAAGCATAAAGAAGTCTACCATTGAATGTACGGCAATTTCCGACTGCCCCACTCCAACTGTCTCAACAAAAATATAATCGAATCCTGCTGCTTCGCAAAGAATTATCGTCTCCCTTGTCTTGCGTGCCACTCCTCCCAAAGAGCCTGCAGCAGGTGATGGGCGAATAAATGCATCCTTCTCAACCGAAAGCTTCTCCATCCTTGTCTTGTCGCCAAGAATACTTCCTTTAGAACGCTCGCTTGATGGGTCTATTGCCAGAACAGCCAGCTTGTGCCCCTGTTTGAGCAGGTGCATGCCAAATGTATCTATCGAAGTACTTTTCCCTGCTCCGGGAACACCAGTTATCCCTACTCTGATTGAATTACCCGAATATGGTATGCATTTCTCAATTATAGACTGAGCCACCTCATTATGCTCACTAAGCGAGCTCTCAACCAATGTAACGGCCTGACTTAATAACACTATATTGCCCGATAATATTCCATCAACATATTCAGATACAGGCAAAATCTTTGTTTTTGATCTTTTATTGAGATAAGGGTTAACACTGGGAGGCTGAGCAACCCCTTTGTTTACTATAAGCCCCTTGTATTTCGAATCGTTTTCCGGATGTTCCATAGTTGTTTTAATATTAAAAAACCGAATGAAGCTTTTGCAAATTTACTTCATTCGGTTTATATTATCAATCCTAAAGCAATTATTTATCTCTTTGGAGTAACATTGCCCTTTATTGTAAGTACATACACACTATCCGGAACATTTGTGTAAACCCTTATTGTTTTACTGAATGCACCCGGACGGCGTACTGTTGAGTATTGAGCAGAGATTACCCCTTTCTTTCCGGGCAAAATTGGCTCACGGGTATAGCTTGGTGTGGTACATCCGCACGAAGCTGATACTCTTTGAATTATCAAAGGGCTCTTACCTGTATTGGTAAATTCAAACTGAGTGGTTACTGCACCAATCTCTTCTTTTATTGTTCCAAAATCATGTTCTGTTCTCTCAAAATCCATCGATGGCTGCTGTTGCGCCACAGCAATACCTGTAATAAATATAGATAAAAGTAATACTAAGCTGATTTTTTTCATTGTTAAATATTTTGATTCCTAATTTAATATGCTTGTTCAGATACAAAAATAACAATTAAGTTTAATGCATGTTTATTAATTAACAATTATTCTTATTCCCTTGGTGTGAGAAGTAAACTCAGGAGCATACATACTTTGTATGGTTGATATGCCGTTTGAGTAATTACCTTCACGCACGACAAACACCGTGTATTCAAACACATAGGTTCCCCGGGGCAAATTATCAAAATAGAAATTGGTTGATGCATCCTTAGCTGTCTGATAGTATGGAACACCGTTCTGCCATCTCATTGCCGACAGTTGATTAACGGGTTCAAAACATGCAGCCCTCACATCCTTAATATTAACAAACTCCATATCTCTGTCGGTTCTTACTGTTAACCTCACCACCACCTTATCACCCACTTTCAGGGAGTTCTCTTCAGTTACACTGAATAACTTCGTGCCATCAGCATCAGTACGCTCAACAAACAACTGCTTCTCTATATCCAAAGAAGCATCAGTCTTGCCAATCTTATCCATATCTTCAAAATACTGAAGATAAAGTGCTCCCCAGGCAGGTGTATTACCTTTATGATCAACGGTAATGTTTGCCATTTCCTTAGAAATCTCACCCCTGCCCCATGTCTCTTTAAAGTAACCGGTACCCAACTCACTGCTTTCGGGCTCAACAATAATACTGCCTAACGTAACGGAGGTAGTGGCATCAGCGGTAAACCAGTCGCTTCCACCGCTTAGCAATGCATAAACCGCATCCATAGTGGCATGAGTAGTCTCCCACATCTGAGTCTGTTTCTGTTTCAGCAGCCACTGCTTCATGTTGTCCATCTCATCTGCTGCAGCTCCACCAATCTTAAAGGCATCCATTATAAAGGTATGCACTGATACTGCAGATAGCGACATAAACACACTTGCACGGTTATTTGGCCAATACATGCCCATCTCTTCCGATACTACTGCATGTTCGCGATACGACTCTAAAATACTATTCATTACCCCTCTCTTTCCTTCAATATGCATTAGCTGAGCAATAAGCGAACGTTCGTAGAGACCATAGCTTGTCCAGTTTTTCTCAATCACCGAAATGTAGAACCTATACAACTCTCTCACTCCGCTATCCATCGGAATATCTGAGTAGTTTCTGCGAACAAACAGATACTCCAGGTCGGTAGTACTGATCGACTTAATATTCTTCCAGTCCTTATTATATTTCTTCAGCATCTCATACCTTTCAACCGCCTCTGCATCAATAAATCCAATAGCTTTAATCTGCATGGATTTAGTATCTTCGTTATACTCAACAGCCTGCAGCCCGGTCAACTGACTAAATCCGTAAAGAATATAATGAGTTATGCTAACGCTTGGACGGAACCCCTTGAACCAGCTCCAGCCACCCTGATTTGTCTGCAGATCCTGAAGCTTAAGAAGGGCGGTTTGTGTTAAATTGCGACTCCGGTTTAAATCAAACAGCAACGAAAGTTTTTCTTTCTGCTCCGATTCATTCTCAGCCTCAAGCACCCATGGAGTTTCTTCAAGAAGTACACTCTTAAGCTCCTCATTCTTCTCCAAGTTAGAAAGGAATGTCTCCTCATTTCCTCCCTGTTTCTTCCATGCCTCAATCATTGCAGACACTTTTGGATATGACCTGCCAATATGTGCACCAAGCGTGTTGGCGTAATATGATGCAAACCATGATACAGCATTCTCGCTTGTGGGCTGTCCGAGCACCGGCAGAGCCTGAACTGCATACCAGGCCGGGTTGGAAGTAAACTCAAGAGTAAGGCGATAATCATCTCTAGTATCTGAGGCATCTTGCGCTAACCTCTCCATAACAAACGATTTTGTTTCATTACCCTTCACATCCATTCTCAAACTCTCGGTAACAAGCATCCTGTTGGGCAAAACAGGAAGCGCATGCTGCTCACCGTCGCTGAACTGACCACTTTGGGCAATAATCCTTATCCCTGCAATATCAATATTATCAGGCACATCAAAAGTCCAGTCTGCATCAGACGATGCTCCCGGTTCAAGGCTGAAAGTCTGCTCTCTATTATCAACAGAAATATTGGTTATAACCTCTTCCGTAGAAGGATTAAAAAACTCAATTATCACGTTACCGCTCTGCACCACATCCGACAAGTTTGAAATCTTTGTGGAAATAGTCGTCTTGTCGCCATGACGAAGGAATCGCGGCATATTTGGTGTTACCATAAGCTCCTTCTGAGAAACGGTAAACTCCTCAGCACCGCCTCTTTTCAGGTTCTTATCGTGGGCCAGCACTCTAAAACGCCATCTTGTATTGCTTTCGGGCACCGTAAACGCTATCTGAGTCTCCCCTTTTTCATTTGTCATGAGTTGCGGATAGAAGAAAGCAGTTTCATTAAAATTACTCCTGATCTGCGGAGCATCAGTTGCCGAAGAATCTCTTTCACCCGATTGATCATCAGCAACTGAAAACGCCTCTTCTTCAGCTACTTCCGAAACCATTAACATATCCGGGGCGGGAGCCGCAGCAGACTGCTTCTGACCAAATCCCACAACAACAGTTTCATTCAATGACAAACTATTACTGCTTCTAAACAGCATACCCCTGTTGTAAAACGAAAAGCCGAACCAGTTAAATCCATCAAACTCAAACGGCACAACACTCTTCGAATTGATTGAGTAATATTTTCTAAGATACTCGCTACTAAGCGACTGGTCGATTGTGGGTCTTCGCATCGGATTATACATATTAAATGTGTATGGCGATAAACTCCACGACTGAGAAGGATATATATTATCAAGTGAGAAGTCGTACATAGAAGCCAACACCTCCGCCATAGCGGGGTTTCCTGAAGCATCAGTAACAGTCACACGCCACTCCTCTTCAGAACCGGGGCGTATCTTATCACGAAATACATCCAGCTTTACATTAAGATTCTCACTCTCCTTCTTATAGCGCAATTCAGTATTGTGCGAATAAAACTTCTCATCCTTAACGAAAGTCAGCATCAATGTCAGGCCCTCTTTAAAATCCTCATTATAATGAAAATCAAACAACCTGTTCTCATTATCAATCACTATCCAGTTACGCTCAACAAGATTTTGCTCCTGCCACAGCTCATACAGCACCTTCACTCTTCCGGTAGCCCCAAGAATCACCTCTGCAGGCTCCTCCGGTGATATTAGTACGTTCTTCACAACAAACCAGTCGTTAGTTTCAACGGGAGGTCTCTTATCATCATAAGAAAATAGTATAAAATCGTTTTCTGCCTCAACGGGGTTGCCTCTGTCATCTTTCGACACCAACTTCAGCCTGTATTTTCCGGAGTTCAGTCTGCTTAGCTCCTGCTTCAACTCCTTCTGCTCACCTGTAACAAACTCACCCTCTTTAACAAGCATGTTTACCGAATCATTATCATGCAAAGAATATAAGTTATAAGTTCCTGCAGCCTCAATAGATGCCCCATCAAGATTCATTGCAGTAATATTAATCTTACTATCGCCATTCTTATCATACATAGATGCAATATCAGTTTGAATCACCATCGATATATCACCAACTGTAAGAGTATAGCTCCCCACCTGCGTTTCACCATTCAGGTCGGTAACAGTTGCAGTCACCGCATAAGAGTAAATCGCCCTCGTCAATCTTTGCGTATCGTCCTTTTCGGGTGTAAACACAATCTTAAACTCACCATTCTCATCGCTCATCGCTATCCCTTCGGCGTAATGTTCGGGTTGTCCGCCCCACATCCACCACCACGACTGCTGACGTGTTATCCTCCACTCCACCACAGCATTCTGCAGCTTAATTCCAGAGAAGCTCTCAGCTTTACCGTTGAGTGTAACCTCCTCGCCAAACTTATAAGTCTCCTCAATCTTATCAAATGTAACCTCAAAAGTGGGACGCTTATATTCTTCAACCCTAATACTCGCACTTCCGTTATCCGATTCAATACTAAAATTTCCCGGGAGTAAGCCCTGCGGTAATACAAACTCACCTGCAACCGATCCAAACTCATTGGTGCGTAAGTTCTGCACATACAACTCTCTGCTATTCGCATCTCTCAGAGTAATCTCCACTTCTCTGTCTGCAATAATTGCGTTCCCCTCAGCATTACTGCGGGTAAGTATAGCTTTATAGTGGATAGTCTGCCCGGGGCGGTATAAACCCCTGTCGGTAAAAATAGTAAGCTGCTCCCTCTCTTTCGGATCATTAACTGAATAACTGTAGTAAGCATAGGGCAATCGGTTCATCAACGAACCCCTATCATCACCTTTTACTACATGATAGAAAATATCATTATTAGAAATTTCTTTGTTATAAACCGCAAAACCATCGGCATTGGTAGTTATGCTCTCTTCAAGCGTCAGCTTCGAGTTACGCCAGTTGCCCGGAAGTTTATAAACTTTTATCTCCGCATTCTGCACCGGCTCACCTGTTGTTCTGTCCACAACAAACAAGTCATATTTATCCTTTGCCACCGGGCGCGAAAACACTGCAAAGTCAGACACAGCAAAGAAGTACATTGGGCTCCATCCACTATTTTCCTCTACCGGGTCGGTGTCAAACTCAAGCATATACACCCCGGGAGAATTTATATCAATATTGAATGTAGTCTCACCTTCCTTATATTGAGGTGTTTGAGGCAAATCAACAGATATATCTTTAACAAAAGTGCGCTTTCCGCTCAAATCATAATTTCTTCCCGATTCTGCCATCTGCACATCCAGGGGAGAACTCACCCTATAAAGCTTAGCTTTCACAGACTTAAGATTCCGAAACGTAACATTAATCTCCTTTTCCCCTTTAATTGCAAATGTGTTATTTCCGGTAACAAGCAAAGATGGCTGAGTAATCTGAGCCAGTCGGTTTTCCAGAACCGAAATCCTCTTGTAGCTTTTATACCTGCTTATGCTCTTAACCAGTAGGTCATACATCTCTTCCGTTTTTTCCTGAAATGAGATACCAACCAGATTATTAATAATCTCAACACTCATTTTCTCCCCGTCCCATTGTTCAAGCAACCTCTTAAGCAAGGGTTCAGCATGTAACGAATATGCGTTTCCAAATATCTGCAGACTGTTTATCAGATCAAGTTCAGTAAGCAATACCGACTCTCTCATTCCTCTTTCAATAAGAGATGATAAAAGCCTGTTATATGTCTCAAATCTCCAAAGACCGTACTCATTCACCTCCGGGTTCAGCTTGATCTGCACAAACTCAGATGCGGGAACAAAAAGCGACTCAGCAGAAACGCCTTTTCTTGCAAGTACCCGACTCAGATCTTCATCAGAATCAATCTGACTGTAGATGTCGATAGCTCTTCGCGAGAGAAAATCAAACATTGTAGGATAATAAGTGCGGGAATCTTTACCCAAATTCACAACTGCTGCATAGCTATCAACATCAGCCTTAACCAATTCTGTTTCAGCCGCAATTGATGCATTCAGATGCTCAACGGCCTTATTGAAGAAGATATTCCTTGTCCATTCTTTCATATCTTCCGGAACGGCATCACCCAACTCGGTGCGCTGACTTATTGTCCAGCTGTTACTCTGAAAATATTGAATATAAAGCTCACCCAGCATAGAGTTAATAACAGATTTCTCAATCACATCATTAGTTTCGCCAAGCATCTCAGTCAGATTCTCAAAAACAAGAGTGTCGTCCTGATTATCAACTGCAAGATCATATTTTCCCTGATGAATAAGGGCTTTTATTACCTGGGGACTGTTATTCTCTTTTACGGCCTTCTCAAGAATTTCATCAACTGCTTTTCCGGCCGACTGCGGAAGCGATTTTTTCTCAAACTCAGCTACCTTCAGCCATTCACTCTTATAATCATCATATTTCATATTACGTCTGTTTTGAGAAAAAGCACCTGTAACTGATATAATCAGCAGTAAAATTGCAACAGTTTTTTTCATATGAGGTTTTATGTTTTTAGAAAATATTATTTTGTTATATCTATATAGACATTTAACAGTTGCATTAGGTTTAATGTTTTTCAACTACCCCCGCCTTTTTCTTTTTTGACGAAGGAACCATCAGCAGAGGCAGAAAAATAAAAATCCCTATAAACGACATAATTAAGCCGCCAATTGTGCCTGCTGCCAGAGGAAACCAGAACCCCTCTTTTTGTGTGCCAACCAAAAAAGGAATAAATCCGAGCACGGTAGATATTATTGTAAGGAAAATAGGAATAATCTTTGTGTTCCATGCTTTAAGGTAAGTACGCATAGGCGAAAGATTCGGAAAACGTTTCCTGATGAGATTAAACTCATTAAGAATATAAATTGAGGCATTAATAGTAATCCCTGCAAGCAGAATAAATGAAGCAAAGCCCCCCTGATCGAAGTTCAGCTTAAACCAGTAGAACGTAAGAAAAATACCAATAAACGATACCGGAATAATAAATATAACTATAAGCGGCTGTTTCAGCGAATTAAAAAGAATTGAAGCAGTAAAAAATATAATCACAATAAGTAAGCCCAGCAGCCGGTATTGCTTATTATCCCTGTTGCTCCAACCCCACTGATAATCTTCTTTTTCGGCAGTATAACCCATTGGCAGAACCTTATTAAACTCCTCAAGTTCATTGTCAAGCACCCTCTGCCCCTGAGTATGCGAACCAATATAATCATATTGAAGCACCAACCTGTATTGCTGATTTTCTTTTGCAACCTCCTGAGGCATCTGTCCTAAAGCTATATCAGCAACCTCATCAAGCCTGTATAGCCTGTCGCCAACACCCCTCCCCATATATTGCAAAGCCCACATATCATACTCCCTTGCCTGTTTGGCCGACATCATAATATTCTCATTCTCGCCCTCTGTAACAACCGATGCAACCCATGTATTCCTTGTAAATACCGGTTGCAATGAAGCATACAATTCACCCGGAAGAATCCCTTTGGCAGCCAGCATCTCCTGATTAAGGTCAAAAGAAAACTCCCTGTAATCATCCTTATACCATGAAAAATCAGACCCTATAATCACCTCTCTGATACGACGATACTCCAGTAATCTGTTTTTCAGAGTATCAGCAATAGCCGACAACTCATCGTAGTTATAACCATACATCTTCACCCTATACTGACCTGCCATCTCCCTCACATCATTACTAAACCCCTGGTCCTGCAAACCATACACACCCCAGCTGCCACCACCCAAAACAAGAGCTCTGCTAATTACATTACTTTTCAGCTGATAAGGAAACCCCGATCGCTCCGCCTCTTTTTTAAAAAACACATTGATGGAAGCACGGCGCGGACTGGGAATACTCGTCTGAAACTGCCTTATTTCCGGAAACTCACTCAGGTAACGCTCCATCTTTGTAACCAGATCATTCATTTGCGAAAGTGTAGTACCATTAGGCATAGATGCAGTAATGGTCAGCACCACCTCCTCGCTCCGGGTAAAATAACTTCCCTGATACACCTTTTCCACAAACAACCTCAGAGTTCCACCCAACGCTTTATCAACAATCGGTTTAATTTTCTCTTTATAATTACTGTTATCAAAGATCTTATTATAAAATTCAGCAAAATCAGTCTCCTTCTCAATCTTGTCAGGAATCATAAAAACCGGCAATCCAAACAGAAGAATTATACACACAAAAGAGATCCATTTCCTTCTCGACAGCAACAGTATAAACCTCTCATATAATCTTGTCAGTCTGATGATCATCTGCCCTCGCGATAAGTTCATAAAACGCAAATACTTCCACTGTCTTCTTTTCCTCTTTTTCCTTACAGGCTTGGTAAGTCCAATCTGCTCAATTAATGCAGGCACAAACAGCAAAGCCACAAACAGCGACACCATCAGATTAATCATCACCACAGCCGCAAAATCCTGCAAATTAAGTCTGATCCTCTCATCCAGTAAAAACACCATTGCCAGTGCACCTATCGTGGTTATTGTTGCAGTCATAATTGGCATAAATGCATTTCTGTTACCCTTATGCATCATATGATCGGTCATGATAATGGCATTATCAATAATCAGGCTGAGTGAAATTGTTATTCCTGCAAGCGAATAAAGCTGCATCTCAAGGTCGAACAAATAGTAGAAAATCACAGCAATGGCAAGGTCAACAGCCAGACTGGCAACAATCAAAAACAGATACTTTAAGCTACGTGTTATCAACAACACAAAAAGCGTCAGAATCAAAACAGTCAGACCACTACGAATATAGATCTTATTAAGCTCCTCCTTAATGTAGTCAGTAGCATCATAACTTGCATGAATCTCATACCCGGGCGGAAGCGCACTCTCAACCTCCCTCATTTTCTCTTTAACCTCCTTGTTAAGTCGCAACTGGTTAGCCGACTCCTCAGCGGTAAGATTCAGGTAAATAGAATTAAGTCCGTTAATTCTGTAATAACCCATAGGCTCTCTCTCCCTGTGATACACCCTCACCAGCTGATCCAGTCGAATAAGAGCACCATCCTTGCTGCTCACATAAATATCAGTAGGGTCAAACGCACCCTCATCAGAAGATGAGGCAAGCATAACACGAATCCACGAAGGAGCGCTACCCTCAACTTTGCTCTCCGCCACACCCAGAAAGTTGGTAGAATAATACTGCGACACAGCCTGAATAATCTCCTCAACCTTCACACCTGCCGATTCCAGTTGCATCAGGTCATACTCAATCTGCCACTCCATCGGGCTTGCCCCCGTAACATCAATTCTGTATAACCCCTTTATATCACTCAGTGCAGTTTTTATCACATTTTCAGTATAACGCTGAATAACAACAGGCGTTGCAGCCGAGTTTACAGTATAAGTCATAAACGGCCGTGCAGCATCATCATCCGGACGATTTACGGTAATATAAGGATATGTCACCTCCGCAGGCAACTCCGGCCATGTCTGCCTTATAATTGTAGAAACCTCAAAACGTGCCACATCAATCGGCGTATGCTTATCCAGTTCAATCGTAATCCTTCCCCAACCGTTGCCCGAGGCAGAATTTATATTCTTAACACCGTTGGTCCTTGCCAGCATAGATTCCAGCCGCGACGTAGCCTCAATCTCCACCACACGTGCAGAGTTTTGCGGCATATTAAAGCTCACCGTAATTCTGGGTAAGTTGCGCGACGGGGCCAGCTTAACCGGCAACAGCGGTATAAGCGCAATACCCACAATTGCCAGACAAACAAATGCCACAATAACTGTGAATGATGATATATGCTTTCTTTCAGTCAACCCTTTAAAATCCTAAGCAATTACAAACTAATAATCTGCAGCACTCCAATCAAACAAATCAGCAATATGCACCCTCCTTTCAAAATCATATAAAGTAAGTTTCCTGATTTTGTAATAACTCTGCCAATAATTCTTCAGAGCCGAAATATAATTCCTCTGTGCCTCCTGACGTCTGCTTGTAGAAAGCGTAAGACTGTTAATATCCGCCTTACCGATAATAAACCTCTCTCTGGTTTGGTCATACGCCAGCTTTGCCAGCTCCATTGCCTCCTCCGCACTATGTATAAGCTGCTGCTGAATAGTAAAGTCACCAACAGTCATAATCACATCCTCCTCAAGCCTGATCTCATTCTCCTGAGCTGTAAGCCTTGTAATATTTAGATTACTCTTAGCCATATTATACCTCCCCTTCCTCACGCCCCAGTCGACAAGAGGTATTGAAAGCGTCAGCGAAACAATATCCTGCTGCAACGGATTACGGTAAGCATCCCTAAACGATTCCGCCACCTGATTAAATCCCACGCTTGCAGATAAACCGGCATTAAACCACGATTCAATCTTAGCCCTCTCCACCGTTTGTTGCGACATTAAAATCTGCTGTTCCGAATCCAGATACTGAGGGTTATTCTCAATTGCCAGTCTCAAAGCCTCATCCTCAGTAATAATCACATCCCTCGGATAATCAGGCAGTTTAAGTGTTATACGTGTATCCTTCTCTAAGTTAAGATAAGCTGCCAGGGCAAACATGCTCCGTTTAAGATTAATTTCAGCATTCTGCAAACTATTCTGTGCATTCACCTTATCAAGACGCAAAGTCAGCAGGTCGGCCTGACCAATCGATGCAATCTTATGCCTCTCCTCACCAATGCTGTAGAGCGTATCAGAACTGGCAAGATTTTCGAGCGCCAGTTCATACTCCGCCTGCGCCATTGCAAGGTCGAAGAAATACCCTGATGCCGTTTCAGCCGTCTGCTCAAGTTGATAAATCAGCTCTTTCTGCGCCTTTTCATACTTCACCGGTGCAATCCTCTTCTCCCACTTAAACGGGTTGTAGCCTATCAGATTCTGCCTGTAACCAAAACGCACAGGTACACTTGAGTACTGACTGTATGCCTGATCTCCGAAATTCCTGATATACCCCACCTCCGAATCAATAAAAAAGGTACCGCCCGTAATATCCAGATTCTGCTGAGCCGCAAGATTACCGTAGCTAAACAGCGACTGCTGACGCCTGTAAACATCAATATTATTGTCTGAGTCATATCTTCGCGTATAATCCCTGTTATAACTCAAAGGAGTAAGATACAGCGATAGCGAAGGAAGCCTGTCGGCCTTAAAAGAACGATACTCCCAATGACTTGCCATAAAACTGTTTTTTGCACGAAATGCCGAGAGCGAACTGTCGTTTGCCAGCTCAACCGTTGTCTGCAAATCCAGCTCTATATTCCTTTGCTGGGCAGAGGCCCTGAAGGGAGTTACAGCAATATAAAACAACACACATAATATCAGAATTAAGTATTTCATATCAAATCATTTAGAATCAACAGACTTCTTCCTGTAAATTGCCCAGTACAGCAACGGAATCAAATATACACTCACTAAAGTACCAATAGCCATTGCACTGATCATAGCTATTGCCAACGGCTTTTGCAGCTCCGATCCGATATCAAAAGTAAACAGAATCGGCACCATCGAGAATAGCGAAGTCAGCGCAGTCATAATAATTGCCCTCAACCTCCTCACACCACCCGTATGTATTGCCTCCATCAGCGGCATACCCTCTTTTCTCAGCTCATTAATAAGGTCAATCTTCAGTATCGAGTCGGTAAGAATAACCCCTATAGTAACCACAATACCAATTGCACTCATCAGGTTTAGCGTATGTCCTGTCAGCCATAGCACAATCAGAGCAAAAGCAACATCAATCGGAATTTCAGCCAAAACAATAAGCGGTTGCAGAAAATTCTCGAACTGCGAAGCAAGAATAAAATACATCAGCAATATAGAGATCATCAGAATAACTGCCAGCTCCTTCAGCATCTGCCTGTTACTGAAAAAGCTGCCCGAAAATGCCACATCCCATACACTATCCTCTCTCACAACCTCCGCAGCCTTCTCCATCACCACTTCCGGCTTCTCAGAGTTGTAATAATTAAGCGGAATATACTCTCCGTTCTTTCCTGCAATAATAGTCTTTACATCCTCACCCGGCTCAATGCTAACCAGTGCCGACAAAGGTATCCTGACACTCTGCGTGCGATCGGCAGAATACCCATAAACAAGTGTCTGATGCAATACATCCTGCACCGACTTCTGCTGTCCGGCAACAGAAATCGGTAAATACTGCTGAAATGAGCGTAAAACAGCAATCTGATTATCTCTGAACGCTGCTCTCAGCGAACCTGTAACCTCCTGGTGCGAAACCCCGTATAGCAACATCTTTTCCCTGTCGGCTGTAATAATAAACTGCTGCTCAAACGGAATATTATCAGGCAGCTCACCCACGGCAACACCCAGCTTGTCGGCCATCCCCCTTATATCCGCAGGTTCAGGTATATCATCCCTGTTTTTAGGATAAAGCTCAACCACCAGTTCAGCCTCACCCGTATCAAATATCTTTTCAAAAATATTCTCAGGAGGAGCAAATGCAACCACCGCCTCCGGATAATTTTGATGCACCCACTCCGCTATGTGCTTTTCGAGAGGAGCAATCCCCGAAGGCTTCTCTGTCTTAAAATAAAGCTGAGCCTCCGTTGCCGTCAACTCATTATCCTTATCCAGCAAATACTGTCTCTGCCCAATATATGCCGCATTCTCCATGGTCTGTTCATCTGCCGATTGCAGCAAGAGGGATACACGGCGGGCATTTTCGTCAACATGAATATTCTCGTTCCACTCCACCGTAGCAATACTCTCCACATAATGGATTTCCGGCATTGTAGTTTTAGGCATAACTTTAAAAAGTAAAGCGCAAAGAGGAATAGAAATAATCAGCAAAAAGACAAACAAAAACTTGTGTCTGAAAACAAACTTTATTCCGTTATCATAAGCAGGAAAAATAAATGCATCTATCCTCTTCTGTGCAGCAACAAAAAACCCCTCAATCCTTTCACTAAAAGGTTTTCTGCCATATGCAATCTTATAGAGAACCGGCAATAAAATTATACCGGTCAGGTAAGAAACAAACATCCCCACCGTAACCGCAAAAGCCTCAGCATAAAAAATGGCACCCGCAATTCCGCTCATAAATACCAGAGGTATAAAAACCGAAATAGTAGTCAGAGTAGAGCTGAAAATAGGCATCACCACCTCCTTCGTACCCTTTTCGCAAGCATCATCCAGGTCGTAGCCCATTTTCCTGTATTGAGTAATAACGTCAGTTACAACTATTGAGCTGTCAATCATATTACCCAAAGCCAGAATCAGTCCCGATAACGTTATAATATTAATAGACTGTCCAAACAGGAAAAAGAAGATAAATGTGGTAATCAGAGCCGTGGTCATGCTAATACCAATAATCAGGGGCGACTTCGCATCCCCCAGAAACAGTAAAGCAACAAAAAACACCAGAATAAAACCCAGCACTAAGTTCTCCTGAAGATTAGAAATAGTATAATCTAACAATTCAGTCTGATTACGGTTAACAGTAAACTCCACATCCGCATAGCTCCGTTCAAGGTCATCAATAGTGGTATCCAAAGACTTGCGCAGATGCTTCATAGTCTCGTCCGCCTGCTTAATAACACCAATGGTAATTGCCCTCTTGCCATTAATAACAGACATCCCCGACTCCGGCTGTCTCACCAGGCTTACATCCGCTATATCCTTCAGCTGCAATATTCTGTCATCCCTTCTTATAAAAATATTCTGGACATCCTCAGGCGTTCTCAGCAACGACGAAAACTTGATATTATACTCATAGTATCCATCCCTCACCACCATACTTCCGGGCTCAATATTATTTGCTGCGAGCACATTTTCAATATCATTTAAGGTAATGGAAGCCGACTCCATCAGTGCAGCATCAGGCACAATCTGCAAATGCTTATACATCAATCCCGTTATATCGGCCATAGCCACTTCAGGCAGCTGCTCAATACGCCTTTTAACAACATTATCAGCAAACTCCGACAGTTCCAGAAACTTCTGCTCATCAGTACCGGCGTACGACACATCATCATTTAGAGTAAGGTTAAGATAAAAAACCGGCAAATCCGTTGCACTAGCCTTAATCACCCTTGGGCGGCGAAAATCTCTCGGCAAGCTGTTCATTGATGCATCAATCTTTTCGTTCACCTCAATAAACGCCAGATCCGTATCAGTACCATAGTCAAACTTAAGTCTGATGATTGCCGATCCATCCCTTGTTTCGCTCCTTATATCCCTCAGGCCACCCACCTGCATCAACTGACGGCGAATAGGTCTCACCACACTGTTTTCCAGCTCACGTGCCGAAGTATTATCACCCGTCACCTGAATAGTAATTTCCGGAATAGCTATATCCGGCAGCAGCGAAACCGGCAATGTATTATAAGTAATAATCCCGAGTATCACACATGCCAGAAACAGCATCAATACAGATACGGGACGTTGCAATATTGCTTTAATCATACCTAATCAATTACAGTTACCGGCGACTCATGAGCCAGGTTTATATTACCACTTGTGATAATTAAATCACCCTCATTCAGAGTCTCACCTGTTATAGTATATTGAGTTGCATTCTCCAGTCCCGTTTCAATATAATTCCAAACAGCCTTTCCGTCAACAAAGGTAAACACCACCTCCCTTCCCGAGCGCAGCACCACAGAACTTTTTGGTATAACCCAATGCTCACCTGTTTGTCTGAACACACTCACTCTGGCATTCATTCCCTCCACAAGTCGCTGATGATAATTCACCGAAGCCTTAATCTTCACCATTCCGTTACTATCCACCCACGGATTAATCTCCGACACACGTCCCTCAATTTCCAGACCGGGAATAGAAAACGGCGTAACCGTTACCCTGTCACCTGTTTTAATCATCCCCAGCTCATTCTCCAGCACCGTAAAATCCACCTCCAGAGTTCTGGTATCAATAATATTACAAAACACTTCAGAAGGAGAGGATATTGATTGAGGTTTAACAAACAGATTCGCCACCACCCCGTCGATAGGAGCCGTAATGGTTGCCCTCTCAAAATTGTAGCTTGCCAGCTCAAAGTTAGTGTTAGCCGTGTTATAGCCACTCTTCACCCTTGCCAGCTGCAACACCTCATCAGGCACGCTGTCAATACTATCAAGCCGGTATCCCTGCCCAATAAGCACATCCTGCATCTCCAGGCTACTTCTGTCGAGCGCATCCCTTGCCTGATCAAGATTGTTCTTCAGCGTGTAAGTATCAAGCAAAGCCAGCTGCTGCCCTTTGCTCACCCTGTCGCCATTTTTTACCAGCACACTTTTAATTACCTCCGTTGTATGAAATCTCACCTCAGCCACGCTCCTTGCCGATATCTTGCCATTGCTCACCAATTCATACTCAAAGCTAACAGTCTCTAACGGAGCAACCGCCACCACTGCCTGAGCATCAGGAAGAAGCTGCTGAACAGAATCCTCAGTTTGTTCTTTATTTGTGTTATTACATGATGCAAGCGCAACAATAGCAACTCCAATTAAGCATCGTGAAATTATGGTTTCGAATAGATTTCTCATAAAGATTATTGTGTTAATTTACCAGAGTAATTACATAATTTTCAAAGGTACGAATTTTAAGTAATAAACAAGTTGTTTAGTAGAAAAAATGAACATTATCGGTACAATTTCCCATTTAAAATAAGTTATTATTCAAAAACAACAAAGTTAATAGTTTGATTTACCAATCCTTTAGAAGCATTATTCTTATTATCTACCTTAACTTCAAACATTTTTTGATGATTTAATTTTACGGATTCTTTAAATGTATTAGTTACAGACATTTAGACAATCCATAAACTCTTTTATATTTCTCCACTAACGCATCTACTGTTGCAGCTACAGCTTATATTTCAGAAGCATGGGATAATCTTCTAGCGAACTCCTATGTGTTCCATATAAATACTCTTCTTTACTATCGATAGAAAT
>CAZYNA010000047.1:0-1811 GCA_964648775.1 uncultured Proteiniphilum sp.
GATCCTGCTATTGCACAAGAACAAGCTGTATCTATAATGCTTGAGAAACTTGAAGTCATTTCTAATATGTTACATGGTTTCGAGTATGAGGAGTATTTTGATGCTGATACTTCAAAGAAATTGAATATTATACTTGCTGCTGAGGATTTTATAATAGGTTTAGATAATGGAAAGAAACGTTTTATTAACGAGGTTACTTCCTTATCTAAGGCATTTGCAATTGCTATTCCACATGAAGAGGCTGTAGATGTAAAAGATGAAGTTGCCTTTTTCCAAGCGGTTAAAGCCCGACTTGTAAAATTCGAGACTACAGGTACAGGACGTTCTAACGAAGAGTTAGAAACAACAATCCGCCAAGTGATAGACAAAGCATTGGTGAGCGAGCAGGTGATTGATGTTTTTGATGCTGCCGGAATTAAGAAACCTGATATATCTATTTTGTCAGAAGAGTTTCTTTTAGAGATAAAGAATATGGAGCATAAAAATGTTGCATTCGAAGTTCTAAACAAGTTGCTCAATGATGAAATAAGGAATAGAGCTAAAAAGAATTTAGTAAAGAGTAGGTCATTGATGGAGTCTCTAGAAAACTCAATTAGGAAATATCACAATAAAATAATTACTGCCGCAGAGGTTATTGAAGAGCTGATTGAGTTAAGCCAGGATATTGTTGCAATGGATACAGAAGCGAGTGCATTGGGATTAACCGATTTTGAGTATGCATTTTACACTGCTGTGTCTAATAATGACAGTGCCAGGGAGTTGATGCAAAAAGATAAGTTAAGAGAGTTAGCCGTTGTTCTTACTGAAACAATTCGAAATAACGCTTCGATAGACTGGACTATCAAAGAGAGTGTGAAAGCGAAACTAAAAGTATCTGTTAAACGCTTGTTGAGAAGATACGGATATCCACCAGATATGCAGATGCTGGCAACCGAAACTGTATTAAGGCAAGCCGTAATAATTGCTGAGGAGTTGTCAAAGAATAGTTAATGAAATAGCTAAAGTTGGTATTGACAAAGGGGTTTTTATTAATTTTTATATCACCAAATATAACCAAACTTTAAGAAATGGCGATGTTTTACTTTAATGTTTGGCGGTGTTTTACTTTAAGAAATGGCAATTCTTTACTTTTGAGCATTTTATTGTTACAGTCTGGTTAAATTTATACCGTTGCTAAATATAATGCTAGACGAAGAACAATAATGTAATGGACGATTAACATTATATAATAATTTTGAAGATAAGTACCCCGTTCAAATTAAAAATTTAAGAGAAAAATTTAATACTGTAAGAGAGGATGGTAATCCGTATCTGATAATGTATACAATTAATTGGAATTTTGAAAATTCTTAAAGTATAAAATGAATTAGTTCTGATTTAATCTGACAGGGTACATTATGTGTTTGAGCTTACTGAAACTCTTTATCTCCACATTGCCATAATAAGAAAGCGTATTCTTTTGCGATTTGTGTAAATTGTTCATCTAAAGTACTACCTCCAAAATGCCCTGATTTGTAGTCTACATCAAGGTATACAGGATTTTGTGAACCATTTTCGTTTTGCATTTTTGCTGCAAATTTGGCAGGGATATAGCTCGTAACTCTTGGATCATTAAAACCTGTAGTAATAAGCTGTGCAGGATACTCCACACCTTTCTTAATATTATGATAAGCATCCATTTCCATTAATGCTTTAAATTCCTCTTCTATTGTAACTGTTCCAAATTCCGGGATATTTACAGGTCCGTGCGGTGTAAATTCTTCTCTCAAAGAGTTTAATGCTCCAACTTTTGGAATTGCGACTTTGTATAA
>CAZYNA010000047.1:1911-19714 GCA_964648775.1 uncultured Proteiniphilum sp.
ATTCTTCTCTCAAAGAGTTTAATGCTCCAACTTTTGGAATTGCGACTTTGTATAAGTCGGGTCTTTCTGTAATCGCTCTGCCAATTAGTATACCGCCTGCGCTTGCACCGCTTATGCCAAACTTATTTGGTGAAGAATATTTGTTTTTAATCAACCATTCCGCACAGGCATTAAAATCTTTCCATGTATTTGGTTTAGTAGTTTTCTTACCTGCCAGATACCATTCGCTGCCCTTTTCACCACCACCACGCACATGAGCGAAAGCCAATACAACGCCTCGGTTAAGCAACGGGAAATTGACGAAGCCAAAATGTGGCAAAGCATTTATTCCATAAGCACCATACCCTTGCATATAAGTAATGTTACTCCCGTCTTTCTTAAGTTTGTTTTTATCGTAAATTATACTGAGCGGTACAAGTGTTCCATCCCATGAAGGAATTTCAATCTCTTCATAAACGATATTTTCTAAATTCGGGTAATCAATCTTCATGTTGAAGATGCCTTCTGAAAATGTTTTCGATGTAGCATCATAACTATAATAATTTAATGGAGTTGTCCAGCCTATATTTCTTAAGACCAATTCGTTATCTTCTTTAGACAAGCTAAGAGGTATTATATTTCCTTCAAGCGGAACATTTATTTCACTAGTCATTCCTGTAGCATATTCATACTGATATGTTTTCGTAATCAATTCATTTTTAGACTTGTTAAAGACAAAGTAATCCTTCGTTTCAGCTAAGTAGTCGATAGAAATCTGCCACTCTTCATCTCCCTCTGCAATTGTAACAGCATTATTTAAATCGGGATCTGTAAAGGATGTTTTGATAATTTTAAATCTGGGATTCCCTTTAGTTGTTATAAAATAAACATCGTTATTATGAACAAGTAAATTTCTCACTTCATCCTCTCTTGAAGTTAAAGGTTTCCAATTAATACCTCCGGACTTTAGTTCAGCCTTAGGTGCATAATAAGATGTTAATTGAATATCAACTGTATATAACATCAGAATCATATAAGGCGAGTCTTTGAAAAAGAAAACCATTGGAATGTCTTCCGGACGGATATTGAGTTCAGGGTTGTTTTTAGCACTTACAATTACCAAATCGTTCTCAACCGGAGTGTTAACTATATGTAATTTATAAGGCATATTCAGTATATGTTCTGAGTCGTGAATATCATATCCCTTTAATTGGTTGTAAAAAATCTCTGTGTTATTTCCCTCCATAAATTGTCCTCTACTATGCGGAATTACATCAGGTAAAAATTCAATAGTTGCTACATCAAGAATATGAATATCACCAATTTCGGTTCCAACTTCGCTCAAATTCAGTGCTATTTTACTACCCTCATCATTTACACTTGCGATGAAATCGAAAGTTTTACCCTCTTTAAAATTTTGAGGATCAAACAAGAGAATCTCTTCACCGTTTACTCCTTGTTTGTAATATAGTTTAAAAACTTGTTCGCCCGGCAGACGTTTTTCGTAAAAATATTTACCGCCAGCCTTGCTAATGGGATAAAAGGAAACCGAACGCATTGCGTCTAGCTGCTTCATTTCCTCAATTAATTTGTCTTGATTTGCAATTTTATTCATTTCAGAATTGGTGAAATCAGCTTGGGTTTTAAACCATTCCAATACTTCTTCACTTTTTATGTCTTCTAGCCAACGGTATGGGTCTGCAACAACAGTACCAAAATAAGTATCGGAAACTTCTACTGTTTTAGAAGCAGGATAACGATACTGTGCAAAAGAAAAGTGTCCCAAAACAATAGTTGTGAGTAGTAATAATATTTTTTTCATCTCTATATTTGTTTCGTTAAACATTATATGAAACGTCTCATATTGAAACAAATATATAATCTAAGATATGGCATTTGATTGTAAAAAAGTCTCAATTTTGTCATTTGAAATTTTTCCCTGAAAATATTTTCACTATATCCAGGTTGCGGTGGAAGAAATGGCCCGGAGTTTCTCCGATAATAGCTTTAAAATCGTTAATAAAATGTGATTGATCAAAATAATTACCATAAAAAACCAGATCTTGAAAATTTACAACGTTTTCATTTAAAATTTTACTCCAGGCATAATTTAACCTCACAATTCGAGCCAGATCTTTAGGACTTACGCCTGTACGTTTAACAAATTTGCGTATTAACGTGCTTTTACTGGCATAGCATTCTCTCATAATATCTTTTATCGGCATAGTAATGCTCTTCTCTATAATCTTATCATAAAAAATATCCATCACGTCAGGAGTATAAGGCGCTGGCTGTGTTGAGTTTATGAACTCTGTGAAACAGTTTATTCGATCTTGATTATTATTAAAACCAGCCATTTTTTGCCAAAGAGGAAAGAAAATATGATTAGGAAGATCTATGATTCTTTTGGGTATTGGGGTGAGGTCGAGGGTAAATAAGCGCGAAAAGACCGTTGCTTTACAAGTTGCAACCAGCGTATCCATATCACCATGGAACTCTAGAGAAATGGCTCTCGGAATAATAGGTGCTAAAAAAATGGGTTCTAGCAAAAAGGAAATTTCGTCAACAAAATGGGGGCATTCCTTAAAATGGAAAATCACAGAAATATATGGCCTCGGTATAAATTTATCTATAACCGGCTCCCCTGTGAAACTGTAATTTTCAAACTGGCGAACGAGCCAAGCATTTCTGATGTTGCTATTAAAAGTTTCAACCTCCAACATTTTAGACAACTATTTATTCACGTTTTGTATTTATACAGCTTAAACTTACTACTATCATAAAAGGTCCGTTTTTTTTTACGTACACACTTGTAAATCAACTTATATAACAGTCAAATTCTCTGATTTGTTGATTGAATTGAACATTATATTGTTGCGGTAAGATTTAATTCATAGACTTACTAAATGCAATGATAGATGAGGAGCAATACTGTAATGGATATACACATTTTAAACCTTTCATGAACCTAACCGTGGCGGATATGTTTATATTATCTTCTTTACTGGTTAATGTAAATTTTGGGAGTGATAGAGGTCGAGTTTTGTAACGATTATTACAGAAATTATAAGTATGATTGAAGTGATAGATAATTGGAACAGCAGGTATTCTGCAGATGGTTATGCGTACGGCGAATTACCAAACGAATATTTAAAGGAGCAGTTGAGTATCTTGCCTGCCGGAAAGATACTGTTGCCGGGTGAGGGCGAAGGCAGAAATGCTGTGTATGCAGCTCAGGAAGGATGGGAGGTATTTGCTTATGATTTAAGCAAAGAAGGAAAGATTAAGGCAGAAATGCTTGCAGCAAAGCATAATGTTCAAATTGATTATAGGGTGGGTGATATTAAGGAGCATAGCTACCCGTTAGAGCAGTTTGATGTAATTGCCTTGATTTATTTGCATTTGCCAAAAGATGGTAGAAGTGTTTTAAATGAATCTGTCAATAACCTGTTGCGCCCGGGAGGTATTGTAATTGCTGAGCTGTTCAGTAAAAATCATATAGCATACCAGAAGAGAAATAGCAGTGTTGGTGGTCCTCGGGATGTAGATTCTTTATACTCAGTAGAGGAGATTAAGACTGATTTTAAAGATTTCTCTATCTTAGAGCTTAAAGAAGAGGAGATTGAATTACAAGAAGGTAGATATCATAATGGAATGGCATCAGTTATAAGGTTTGTTGGAAAGAAACTATAAATAGATAAGTTTAGTTCTTAAATTAACATCTCGTTATCATAAGTTAAATAATCTAATACTTATTGCAGTGTAGTGTAACGTTGCTATATTTGCAACATTGTTGCATTAATAATATTGTTTCATGATTACTGCTGAAAAGATTTTACATAAGTATGGATTAAAAGGAACGGGCTGCAGGAAGTTTATTGTTAGCCGATTGCTTGATAGTGAGATGGCGCTGTCGGAGAATGAGATTAAGGGTAATTTCCCTGACTTGTTTGATAGGGTAACTTTTTACAGATCTTTAATTACGCTTGAAGAGAATGAGATTATTCATAAGATTGTTTTGAATGACAATAGTGTTAAGTATGCTCTTAATACGCATCATCATGGTAGTAATATTCATTCGCACTTTCACTGTGAAGAATGTGATGGTGTGATGTGCCTTGAAGGGAAAACACGATTTGAGACAGAATTACCTGAGAATTTCATTAAGCATGAGGTTTTTGTGGTGATTGAGGGGCTTTGTGCCGACTGTGTTTCGCATTTGTAACTGATTATTTGAACTTTGATGAGGTTATCACTCTCTTTATTTTTTGTGCTTTTAAGTCTGCATTTTATCTTTCCCCAGACAAGTACTTCTGCAAAATACTCCATTAAAGGGTATGTGCATGATGAGATAAATAAAAGCTATTTAGCTGCATCTACTATCTCTTTGGAGCCGGAGGGCAGGCATATTCAGGCAGATGGTGACGGGTTTTTTGCTTTTGAGAATTTGAATTCGGGGAATTACTTGCTCATTGTGCGATATATTGGATATGATGAGCTCCGACTCCCAATAGCACTTTCAGTAGATACTATTATGCATCTTCATTTGAAGCCTTCGTCGTATATGTTGAAGGAAGTTACAGTTAATGCAATTAACAATCGCAATGGAGATAGAATTGCTCCACTTCCTGTAGAGGAGGTGAGCAGAGATTATATGTTGCAACATAACTCTACAAATTTTGTGCAGACGCTCGCTTCTCTTGCGGGTGTAGCATCAATGGATATTGGTGCCGGTTTTTCAAAGCCTGTGATAAGGGGATTGGGATTTAACCGTGTTGCAGTGGTTGATAAGGGTATTGTGCAGCAGAATCAACAGTGGGGAGCAGATCATGGATTGGAAATTGATCAGTATGATGTTGATCATGTGAGGGTTCATAAAGGGCCCATGTCGCTATTTTATGGATCTGACGCAATTGGCGGTGTTATTGAAATTATGCCGGTAAATGTTCCGGAAGAGGATATGTTTTGGGGGGATGCAACACTAGTTGGTAAGAGTAATAACGATCTTCTTGGTGCATCTGTAGTGGTAAATAAGAAGAAAAACAACCTATTTTTCAGGGGAAGGGCTACGGTGCAGAGTTATGCCGACTATAGAATTCCTGCCGATACAATTGAGTATCTGACATGGAAAATGCCTGTTTATGACAGACGTATGAAGAATACGGCCGGGCGTGAGTATAATCTTTCTCTTTCAACAAATTATTCTAATGATAATTTTGGCACTTGGTTGCACATATCAAATATAAATGCAAAAAATGGATTCTATCCGGGTGCTCATGGCATACCACAGCTTGGAAGGTTGGAGCCGGATGGGTCTTTCAGAAATGTTGATATGCCTTATGCAACATCCAATCATTTTAAGCTGATATCTAATAGTGAATGGAGGTTGCATAATTTAAGTCGAGTTAATCTGGATTTAGGGTATCAGAATAATTACAGAGAAGAGCTGTCAGAATTTCACACTCATTACAGCAACCAGCAACCACCACTGACAGATCCTGACGTTGAGTTGAGGTTTGTTCTGAATACATTTTCAGCCAATCTGCGACTTGTTGGAGATGAGAATAAACGATGGAATAATACATTTGGCGTATCGTCAGAATTTCAACATAACAGGGTAGGTGGGTACTCGTTTCTTTTGCCTGAATTCAATAGATTATCTGCCGGTGTTTTTTGGCTTAATCGATTGAATGTTACTGACAGAATATCTCTTTCGGGCGGATTGAGATATGATATTGGTAAACTTGATATCGAGGGTTTTTATGACCCTGTACTTGAGGAGTATCTTCTGATGCAGGGTTATGAGAGTGAGCAGGTGGATTTTTATGCTCAGAGGGCTGCCGGGATTAAAAGGACATTCAGTGATTTATCGGGTTCAGTTGGAATTGATTTCAAAATTAATCATTACAACTTGCTTAAGGTTAATATTGGAAGGAGTTTCAGGTATCCGGGAGCTAATGAGTTAGCATCAAATGGAGTGCATCATGGTGCTTTTCGTCATGAGATGGGGAACGAGGACTTAGATTCTGAAAAAGGATATCAGCTTGATATAGATTATCAGTATACGGGACGAAGATTGAATATTCGCCTTAATCCGTTTGTTACCTGGTTTACAAACTATATCTTTTTAGAACCGTCGGGCAACTGGTCGGTATTGCCTCACGCGGGACAGGTATACAGTTATAGACAGTCGGAGGCTTTTATGGCGGGTGGAGAATTAATGGTTGATTATAGATTTAACGAGAACTGGAGTGTTGCTTCAGATATTGAGTATCTGTATAATATAAATCTTACTGATAATTACCCGCTTCCATTCTCTCCTCCAACAGTGGCGACAAACAGTTTGGATTATTCGGGAACAGGAAGGGGGCTGTTATTGCAATATACAGTGGGTATTGAAAATCGGTGGGTAATGGCTCAGAACAGAATAGCAAAGAATGAAGATAAAACACCGGGTACTAATTTGTGGAACTTATCTGCTCAGGCTCACTGGAACATAGATGACCGTAGAGTAATAACTCAGTTTAGAGCAGATAATATATTCAACAGATCATATTTAAATCATCTGAGTTTTTACAGGAAGCTGAATGCGCCTGAACCGGGAAGAAATATACAATTGATTGTGAAAATTTTATTTTAGAAATAGTGAGAATAGTAGTAAAAATTAAATTAAACTTTTATGAGAAAATTATTATTTACAGGAGTTGCTTTATTGAGTATGTTGGCATTTGTTGCGTGTGAGAAAGAAGAGGTTGATAACGAGAAACCTGTTATTTTATTACATGCACCAACTGATGGTGAAGCGATAAAACCGGGAAGTGATATACATTTTGATGTTGAGTTTTCGGACAATGTTGCACTTTCGTCGTACAAAGTGAATATTCATGGTGCTTTTGATGGGCACACTCACGGAGTGGCTAATCCTTCGCTGCGTGCAACGGATGAGGGTGAAGAGTTTGAAAGAACATGGTTTGAAGCTGAGTTTATTGAAATGGGTGAAGAACCTATTGCAGGAAAAAGGAGTGTAACTATTCACCATCACAGAATGGTAATTCCGGAAACGATAAGCAGGACTGTTAATGGGCAAACAGTAGAAATGCCCCTGAAGGAGGAGCATTACCACTTTATGGTTTATTGTACCGACGAAGCAGGTCTTGAGTCGTTTGTTGCAAAGGAAATAACAATATCATATGATGCTGAAGATCATGATCACGATCACGATCATTAGTTAGTCATATAAAATTTGAGATTTCCCCCATTCATTATATCATCATATGTGATGTAAATTTCTGAATAAGGCTCTCCATTCAGCTCAATTCTGTCTATAAACATATTCTCTTCGGAGAGATTAATAGCTTCTATGGTGAAGGTTTTATTACCACTAAGGTTTATGGTTGCTTTAGGAAATTGAGGAGCACCGAAAACCATTTCACTGCTGACAGGATTCATCGGGTAGAACCCAAGAGCTGAAAACATGTACCAGGCAGACATCTGACCGCAGTCGTCGTTGCCAATAAGTCCGTCGGGTTTATTCTGATAGAAATCGGTACATATTTGTCTTATCAGTTGCTGTGTATCCTTTGGCCTGTCGAGATACATATAGATATATGCTATATGGTGACTTGGTTCATTGCCATGGGCATACTGACCAATCAGGCCTGTTACATCAGCAAGAACATTTGAGGCCTCTTGCGTGGTAGAGAAAAGGTAATCCAGAACTTCTCCTGCCTCTTCTTTACCTCCAAGAAGCTCAATTAATTCAGGTATATCCTGCATTACATGCCAGGTATATTGAAGGGCGTTACCTTCGGTATAGTGACCACCAATATCTGAGTCGCCATGCGCTAACAGGTATGGGTCGAAAGGAGTTAACCAATCTCCATTTGAATCCTTCGGTCTCATACTTTTTGAATCAGCATCATAGTGATTCTTATAATATTCCGATCGTTTCATGAAGAATTCATAATCGTTGGTTTTGCCCAGCTCTTTTGCCATTAGTGCTGCACTATAATCATCAAAACCACTTTCGAGGGTTCGTGAAACAGACTCTACACGGAATTTATCGTAAGGATAATATCCATGCTCATCATACAGCTCCCATCCTGCATTGGGATGTTTCCCTTCGGTAAGAGATTTTTTAATTTCATTATATGCTCTCTCTGCATCAAAACCATCAAATCCCTTGAGGTAGGCGTCTACTACCATTGGTACGGAGTGATTTCCGACCATAGTGTAAGTTTCTTTCCCCATAAGTGCCCAGACGGGTAGGTGACCTTGCTGTTCGCTATAATCAAGCATACTGTTTATGAGGTCATCAATTACCTCGGGACTTAATATTGTATACATCGGGAAAGCAGCTCGAAATGTATCCCATTGCGAAAGGGTAGAGTAGTATTTACCCGTTGGGGATTCGGCTATTTCGCGATTTGGTCCGACATACTTACCATCTATGTCGGCAATATTATTTGGTTGGATATACATATGATAAAGAGCGGTGTAAAAGTTAGTCTTATTGTCATCAGTACCCTCTATATCAACTTTTGAAAGATACTTGTTCCACTCGCTTTTAGCATCTTGATATACTTTATCGAAATCCCAGTGGTTAGCCTCTGCTGCAAGATTTGCTTTTGCGCCCTCAATTCCGGTTGTAGACATTGCTACTTTCATATTAAGAGTACTGGAGTTGCCCATATCAAAATTAAGGATATATCGGGGTGCTTTCTCACGAGGATCACGTTGCTCTAGCTTTTCTGATGATAGAATAGGTTTATCAAACTCTATAACAAAATAGTATGTTCTTTCTACCCACTCGCGACGTTTAGTATATCCTGTAATGATGTAATCACTTTCGAAGTTAACTTCATTATCTAAAACATGAGTAAATATTCGATCTTTGCTCCAAACCAGTCCGCTTTGAAAATCGGCAAACAGATTTGCTGATTTATCAGGATTATACGTGTATCTGTGGAATGCTACATGCGGAGCAGTTGTTATTTCTACCCTAACATCATTATCGGTAAGTTCTACTCCGTAGAATCCGGGAGTAGCAATTTCAGTAGATTTATCAAAACTACTGCTTAGATCGTCTCTTGAATCGCCCGAGAATGGCTGCATGAGAAGGTCACCCAAATCAACAATACCGGTGCCATTTAGCCTGTTTTGTGAGAATCCGTTGATTCTCTCATCGTCGTAGAAATATCCTGAACAGTAATCCCATGAGAAATTACCTGTTTCAGGACCTGGCTGCATGAATCCCAGCGGATAGGTTGCTCCGGGGAATGTGTGACCTGTGAATGCAGTTCCGATAAATGGGTTTACATATTGCGTGTAATCTTTCTCAGCAATCATTTCAGTTTGCTGTTTACATCCTGCACTAAATAATATTAGAAGCAGGAATAATATTGACTTTAGCATATTACTTTAATTTGTAAGTTTATTCAATTAATCATCAATCTTTGCACGTTTTGTTTCCCATATGAAGTAGAGAACAAGAGCAGTAAATGCTACAAGTGCAGTTACTTGTGCGCCAACGCTATCAGGGTCGGTCCAAACTCCAAAGTTTAATGCATTATTATTGCCTGTGATGAAGATTATTAATGCACCTATAACTCCGAACAGAGCTGCTCCGGCAATAAATCCGGATGAGATAAGTATTGCTCTTTGGTGACGTGCGCCGGCCAGTTTCTGATCTTTACCTTTCTTATTAACCCAGTTGTTAAGTAATCCGCCAACAATAAGAGGTGTGTTTAGCTGAATTGGGATAAACATACCAAGTGCGAAGGCCAAAGGAGAAACACCCAGCCAATTGACAAGGATTGCCAGTACTGCACCTACTCCTAACATCATCCAGCTTACGCCGCTTCCCGACATAAGAGGTTCGATGATTGCTGCCATTGCATTTGCCTGAGGAGCAATCATAGGATTGGGAGTTTCGGGAGTGAGAACAAATCCGTATGCTTCATTAAGGATATATATTACAGCACCAACTGTGGCTGCTGAAACAAGAGTTCCTAAGAATTTGTATGACTGCTGTTTAGCAGGAGTGGAACCAATCCAGTAACCAATTTTCAGGTCGGTAATAAACCCACCTGCCATTGAGAGTGCTGTACATACAATGCCACCTATAATAAGCGCACTAACCATACCTTTTGGTCCGCCAACACCAACTGCAACAAGGATTACAGATATAAGAATAAGCGACATAAGAGTCATACCCGAAACAGGGTTAGAGCCTACAATAGCAATTGCATTTGCAGCAACAGTAGTGAAAAGGAATGATATTACACCTATTGCAACAAGCGCAACAATTGATTGAGTTGGAGTGATATCTACACCAACAAGTAAGAATATAAATATTGCTAAAAGAGTGAATAATAAAAGAAGCGTAACAAGAGGCATTTTCAGATCTTTGTTTGTACGTAATGTGCTCTGTTGATCTGTTCCGGTTGTAACTTTCTTTCCTGTTGCCATAGAAAAGGCAGTTTTAATTGCACCTGATGATTTGATGATTCCGATTATACCTGCCATTGCAATTGCACCAATACCGATATTACGAACATAGTTGTTGAATATCATCTCTGCCGACATTGCTTCAAACGGGTTTACACCGCCACCGGCAATAGCACCGAGGGCTCCGATTTCATTAACCATTGGAACCAGTACTAACCACGACAGTAATGAACCACATACAATGATAAGCGCATATCTTAATCCTACCAGATAGCCAAAACTGAAAATTAGAGAGCTGACATTAAATTTAAACACCATCTTATACTGATCAGCCAATACTGCACCGGCAGGAATTATTTTTGTTGTTATGACCTCACTCCATAAACGAAACTGAGAGAAGCAGAAATCGAAAATACCTCCAATGAGTCCGCTTGTTACAAGAAGCTTGGCTTTATTGCCACCTTTTTCACCGGTCATTAGTATCTCGGTTGTGGCAGTAGCTTCGGGGAACGGAAGTTTTCCGTGCATATCTTTAACAAAATATTTTCTGAAAGGGATGAGGAAGAGTATTCCAAGAAATCCCCCCAGTAACGATGCAAAGAATATTTGCCAGAAATTTACCTCTATCTCGGGATATTTTGCCTGAAGGATATAAAGACCCGGAATGGTGAAAATTGCACCTGCAACAACCACACCCGACGATGAGCCTATTGATTGTATGATTACATTTTGACCAAGTGCGTTTTTCTTTCTTAATGCTGCAGAAACACCTACTGCAATAATGGCAATGGGAATAGCTGCTTCAAACACCTGACCTATTTTTAGTCCGGAGTATGCTGTTGCAGCTGAGAATATTATTGCCATTAATACACCCATTGCCAATGAATATCCGCTTACCTCCGTTGCCGGTTTATCAGCAGGCAATACCGGTTTGTACTCTTCGCCCGGCTTTAGTTCTCTATACGCATTTTCGGGCAATTCCGTTACTTTCTTTTCTTGCTCTTTTGATTCCATTTACGAATATGTTTTCTATAGTTTAAATGACTTTGAATTTTATTCTAATTGTAGTAAGTTTCTGAATAAATGCCGAAAATACAAAAAATACCCCAAATTGTACATAGATTTTTTTAACTTTGTGCGAGAAAATTAGAAATGAGAAAACTAACCTATGATGAATAAATATATTCTTACAGCATTAGCTTTAATTTGCTGTTTAACACTTTCGGCACAAAATTATACGTTAGAAGATATCGTTGGCGGAAAATATCGCGCCAAAGGGGTTGCATCTGTTGTATCTTCTGCAGACGGGAATCACTTTTATCGGACAGATCCCCTAAACACTTCAGTAATAAAATTTTCATTTGCAACCGGTGAGGCAGTTGATACTCTTTTTAGTACGCTGACAGCAAGAAACTGTAATTTTGATACTTTTCAAGGATTTATAGTTAGTGATGACGAAAACAGGGTATTGGTATACAGAGACAGAGAACAGATTTATCGTCACTCTTTTAAAGCAAATTACTATTACCATGACGTACGCAGAAACATGGTCAGACGTTTATCTGAGCAGACATCAAAGCAAATGATACCCACGTTCTCGCCGGATAGCAGGATGGTAGCTTATGTGATTGATAATAATATATGGCTGACTAAGTTTGATTTTGATACTGAGTCGCAGGTTACAAAAGATGGGGAATCAGATAAGATTATAAATGGTGCGACTGATTGGGTTTATGAGGAGGAGTTTGGGGAGACCCGACTAATGGAGTTCTCTCCCGATAGCAGGTTGCTGGCTTTTGTGAGATCTGATGAATCGCAGGTTAAAGAGTTTTCTTTTCAGACTTATAACGAGCAGCTTTACCCTGATTACTATAGTTTTAAATACCCAAAGGCCGGTGATGTAAACTCAACAGTTGAGTGTAAAGTGTTTGATATTGAGTCGAGGGTTATTCGTGATTTGAATGTACCACTTGATGAAGATGGATATATACCTAGAATAAAGTTCACAAACAATCCTGAACAGTTGGCAGTAATGACTCTTAACAGAAATCAGAACAGGTTTGATTTATACTATGTGAATCCTAGATCTGCGGTTTCACGACTAATACTAAGAGAAGAAAGTAAGTATTATATAGATTCAGATATGTTGAAATCTATCCATTTTATGGATGATAAATTTACGTATATTTCTGAAAGGGATGGTTATAGCCACATTTATATATATGGGATAACCGGAACTTTACAAAAGCAGCTGACGGCCGGAAATTTTGATGTAACAAGTCTGCTTGAGCTTGACCCGGTTTCAGGGATAATATATTATCAGGCTGCAGATGATTCGCCTATGAACAGAAATATTTTTAAGATTAATATAGCTTCGGGAGTGTCGCAAAAGTTATCTCCGCAGATGGGGTATAATACAGCAACATTTAGTGATAATGGTAAATTTTTTGTTCATCGTCATACCAGCGAGAGTACTCCAACTCTGACGACTCTGCACGATTCTAATGGAAAGCAGGTTAGAGTGCTTGAGGATAACAGCGAGTTGAGAAGCACTGTTGCTGCAGCTAACCTACCTGTGAAAGAGGCGATAACTGTTACTGCCGGAGATGGATTGACTAAACTAAACGGGTGGTTGTTGAAACCGGCCGACTTTAATCCCGCTAAGCAGTATCCGGTTGTATTGATACAGTATAGCGGTCCTAATTCGCAACAGGTTCTCAACAGATTTAATGTGGATTGGTATTATGCACTGCTTAATGAAGGCATTCTGGTTGCATGTGTTGATGGAAGAGGAACAGGAGCCAGAGGTGAGGAGTTTCGCAAGAGTACATATATGAATTTGGGGATTTATGAGTCGGACGACCAGCTGGCTGCAGCTCATTATCTTGGGTCGCTCCCTTATATTGATGCTGACCGAATTGGGATTTGGGGATGGAGTTATGGTGGATATAACGTGCTTATGAGCATGAGTAGAGGTGGGGGAGCATTTAAAGCGGGTGTGGCAATTGCGCCTGTAACCGACTGGCGTTTTTATGATACAGTGTATACTGAACGTTTTATGCGAACGCCTCAACAGAATAATCAGGGATACGTTAATGCTTCGCCGATTTCTTTAGCCGGACAGTTGCAGGGTAACTTGCTTATTATCCATGGAACATCGGATGATAATGTGCATTTTCAAAATTCCATAGAGTATTCGAGAGAGTTGATTAAGAAAAATAAACATTTTGATATGTTCTTTTTTCCTGACAAAAATCATTCTATAACAGGGGAAAGCACAAGAATATACTTATATAATAAAGTAATTAGTTATTTTTTAGATAAGCTATAGATAAAGCTATATGGAACAAAAATCCACCTTTTGTTGTTATTATTTCACGTTTTACCCGAAAGAAAATGACTTGGTGAGATAAAGGTACTCGTATATGCTTGATCTGTCCTTATTACAAAAAATAGGTAGAAACCCATCATTCGGATTAATTCCGATGTTTATCTTTTCAATATTAATACGCCACATGGAGTCGCGTATTGCCGTTTTGATAGCATTGGTATTGTCGCTTGTTGGTTTTTTTGCTGTTAAGAAACATAGTAAACTTATTTATGATGCTTCTGCAATTACTTTTGCATTAGCCTTGTTATTGTCGTTTACCACACTATCAGGACTACCTTATTTTAATAAATTTGTAGTTATTGAGGTGATATTTCTTCTGACTCTTATTTTCATGAGATTGTCGAGAGATAAGATTGCTGTATATGTGGGAAAGAAAAGAAATCCGATAACGAAGAATTTTTTTAAAGAGTCTTTTAGAATTGCTTTTCAGGCACAGTATGGATTGACCTTTCATTTGCTCCTAATACTTCTTTATATGGTTGCAGTGCCGCAAAGCTCATATTTTCTGAATTCAACATTTATTTTTTTATTGCTTCAGATAATGATTGCCGGAATAATTGTTGTTCAGACTTCAAGGTTATATATTTTGGAAAAGAAGCTTTTTAAGGAAGAATGGCTGCCGGTTGTGAATGAATCGGGAAATGTAACCGGAAGAGTTGCTAAATCTATAACCAAAGGGCTTAAGAATAAATTTATGCATCCTGTGGTTAGAGTGGCTCTTATGTATAAGGGCTCAATTTATCTTAAAGAGAGGGATAAGGGGCGACTACTGAATCCGGGAAGACTCGACTACCCATTTGAAAAATACATGGAGTTTAAAGATAATATTGATGATACCGTACGTGACAGCTTAGGTAAAGAATGTGGTAACGGAGATATTCTTCTTAGATTTACATTGAAATATACTTTTGAAAATGAGATAACGAAGCGATTAATTTTTCTTTATGTTGCCGATATTGAAGATGAGGCTTTATTTAACAGTCTGAATCTTAAGGGTGGTAAACTTTGGACTGCTTCGCAGATTGAAGATAACATATCGTCTGGAATCTTTTCTGAGTGTTTTGAACTTGAGTTTGAGTATTTGAAGAATACAATACTTCTAGCTTATCAGTACAGAAATAAATCGATGGGTAGCTAAAAGGCAGCAGGCAGCTAAACTCACGTTCTGCTGCCTGCTCATCGTTTAAATATAAAAAAGAAAAAAGTTATTCAATATTTAGTGATCCGGAAATTTTTGACATTGAATGAAAATCAATTTTGCCGGATACTGATATAATTGTGAGGTTGTTAGACTCGTCAAGGGTTATTAATATCAAATCCTGATTGTCTTCGTTGCGTTTCTTTATGTACATCGATACTTTGGATTGCGGCTCGCTGACTGAAACTACCTCTTCGTATTCATTATATGATTCCTTTATTATTTCGTTTGCTTTTTGGAAATAAAACTTTGAATCTTCGCTGTTTTCACTACTTACAATTCTAATACTGTTTAATTCTTTGAAAGCCTCTTTTAACTCACTGTCGTCACTGTTATCGGCCATTTTATCAAGCATTGTCTTACCAATGTTAATATTAGTAAGAGGGCGGTTTTCATCTGCTGATAAATTCATTATCTGAGTTACGAAGTCTTGTGCACTCAATGCAGAAGATAATAAAAGTGCTATAATAATTAATCTCTGTTTTTTCATTCTGATGTTTTATTTGAATTCAGTAAACCAAATTCTTTAACAAGCTCTATGTTTGCCAGTGAATCAAGTAAGTGCCAATCAATATTCAGCTCATCTATTACCTGAATAGTTTGCATTGAGGCAGTTTCACTTAGACGAATAGCGTCAGAAAGCTTCTGAAGCGCAAAAGTAGCATGTTTAATTGCTGCATTCGGATCTTGATAGGTTTCAACAAATTTTGGTTTATTGTTTTGGCGAACAACAAAGAATATGCTTATGCCTAATCCAAATATCAGCAGAATTGATGCAGCAACACGCAGAAGCGGTGTAAATATTTTTATGGTTATGTATTTTTTACTGCTTTGGCTTTCATTCTTTTCATTTTGTTCAATTGCTTTAAGCAGATTGTCTTCAAAATCTTTACTGATTGATATGGTTTGCTCCTTATTTATAAAAGTGAAAAGAGAAGAATACTGTAGCAAATCTTCGGGTATTTCAGAAATAGAAAAGAAATATTGCAATTCCTTTTCTTCCTGAACCGAAGTTTCGCAGTTCCAGTACTTTTCTAATAATTTATATATGTGATTGTTATTCATATATTTAATTTCACATTTTATTCTCTTTGTTGAATTCAGACAGAAGATCTTTCATTTTTTTTCTTGCTCTGAAAAGACTTATTCTGACAAGGTCTTCACTAATTCCGAGCGACTTTGATATGTCTTTATAACTTAATCCTTCAATTTCTCTTAACCGGAACACCAATCTTTGATTCTCATTTAACTCATCAATACATTTATTTATTATTTGATGTTGTTCCTTTTGAACCATATGATGGTGAGGTGATATAATTTCGGTAAAGTATAATTCCTCTTTGTCCGGATCGATAGCCTCGGTTTTTCTGACTGCTTTAGATGCTAATCTGTCTAAAGAACTGTTTTTTACTGATCGGTAGCAGTATGCTTCGAGGTTCTCGATTTCGCTCCACTCATCTCTTTTACTCCAAAGTCTTAAAAGTACATCCTGTAAAACATCCTCTGCTTCAGTACGTTCTCTAACGATACTAAAAGCCAGCCTGAAGAGTTTATCTTTCATTGGCAGGATGATTTTATAAAAAGATTCTGCACTCATTTAATAGTGACGGTTGATTAATTAAAAAGTTACACCAAACATTGATTTTTTTTCTTGAAATGTGAATTATTAAATCAGGCTTGCTTTAATGATTGATTTTTTTGCAAAAACATTGAGAATTACTTGCATATCTTTATGATTCTTTGTAATTTTGTGCCGTTTTTAACCCTACCTAAATGGTTGTCTAGTGATAATCAGGGCGTTATGATTGCCAATATGGGGTTAGGGTGTATTTTATAGATAAAACAATTTAAACAGAATAAACAGGTAAAGAAAGTAGAACATGCCAACAATTCAACAATTAGTAAGAAAAGGACGTACTACTCTTAAGGAAAAGAGCAAATCTCGTGCTTTGGATTCATGTCCACAGCGTCGTGGTGTTTGTGTTAGGGTTTATACTACCACTCCTAAGAAGCCAAACTCAGCAATGAGAAAGGTGGCGCGTGTACGTTTGACCAATTCAAAAGAAGTGAATGCATACATTCCGGGTGAAGGACATAACCTGCAGGAGCACTCTATAGTTCTTGTGCGTGGTGGTCGTGTAAAAGATCTTCCGGGTGTGCGTTATCATATTGTACGTGGAGCATTGGATACAGCCGGAGTGGCCGGACGTACTCAGCGCAGATCTAAGTATGGTGCTAAGCGTCCTAAAGCAGGAGCAAAGAAGTAATTAATAATTCAATAATTAATCACTGTTGAAGTTTTTGGGATAAGCTACTATATGAAGGGTTGAGTAAATGAATTCAGAGGAATTCGTTGAAGACAAATCAAAAGGCAACCAAACAACACAAATTTTTTAAACAATGAGAAAAACTAAACCTAAAAAAAGACAGGTCCTTCCGGATCCGGTCTATGGTGATGTAAGGGTAACAAAATTTGTTAACCACCTTATGTATGATGGAAAGAAAAGTCTTTCGTACGACATTTTTTATTCTGCATTGGAAATAGTAAAGGCTAAAATGCCTAACGAAGAGAAGTCAGCTCTCGAGATTTGGAAAGCTGCACTTGATAATATTACACCACAGGTTGAAGTTAAATCGCGCCGCGTTGGTGGAGCTACATTTCAGGTCCCCACAGAAATCAGACCTGACCGCAAAGAATCCGTTTCGATGAAAAACCTTATTCTTTTTGCAAGAAAAAGAGGAGGTAAAACTATGGCTGATAAGCTTGGAGCTGAGATAGTTGATGC
>CAZYNA010000048.1:0-19645 GCA_964648775.1 uncultured Proteiniphilum sp.
TTTAAAGAGTAAAATAACTCGAAATTTTCTTTAAATATTCATTTTAATATGGTTATAGAGAAAAATCTTTCTACTTTTGCATATCTCAAACGTGGTGTACAATATTATTGAAACAAATGATATCTAAATATTTCCGCTTGACATTTGGGCTTATTGTGAGCATATTAATATTTTCTTCCTGTCTTGGCTCGTCGGCCGATAGGAATTACGAATATTCGCCTGATGCACAAATATATAGCTTTACTATGTCTTCAAGAGCCGATACAGCCGGCATATTAAGTTCTACTTCTTTTACTATTGATCAAATTAATGGTTTAATCTTTAATGAAGAGCTGTTGCCATACCAATTCCATGTTGATAGTGCAGTTTTAAATATAAGGAATTCAGTTGGATTTAACAATGTATCTCTCAAACTGAGGCCTGACACGAGCTTTTCGTGGTCTCAAACTGATTCAATTGATATAAATAATCTTTCTGAAATAATAACAACGGCTGAAGATGGAGAAACTACTAAAAGATATGTATTCCAGTTGAATACCCACATGCAGGATCCTTATATACTTTCGTGGAATTCAGTTACAAACAATTTCCTTCCTGCCTCAACTATTCAAAATAAAACTATTTCCTTTAACGGCAGATTTATCTCATACTATAAATCGGGGGCAACTATTGGTGCGGTTACTTCTCCATACAACGATGGTGAGACATGGACAGAAGCTAATATTATAGGACTTCCGGACGATATACAGTTTTCATCATTAAAATCCTCAGGTGAAGCTCTTTTTGTTATTGATGAAGAGGGTAGGGTTTATAGCTCTGAAGAGGGGTTAAACTGGACATATATCCCTACAGATTATCCTGTAGAAGCAATTTATGGAGTATTGCCATCTCCTTCGCATAGTGGGGTTTTGGCGGTTGTTAAAGATAATGACAACTATAGTTTTGCTTTAACTGACGATTTTACAAAAATTGATGTAATGAATGATTTCCCTGCTAATATTCCGGTAGCAGATTACTCATCTACAACCGTTGAGAGTGCATCATCATTTGCAGTGAAATATATTATTGTTGCCGGAGGTTCTAACATTGATGGTAGCGATAATAATGATATCTGGATACTTCAGGAGAAAGATGGAATTATCACACGTTTGAAATCCAAAGCTCCGGGCTCAGTTTCACTTGAGGGCAGTACTCTCTTCTTCTATGATAATAACCCATATTTGTTAATATCATCTTCTGAGGGGAATAGTTTGATGTTCTCTGAAAACAACGGACTCGAATGGACATTAACAGGTGAGAACCAGAAGTTACCCGAGGGGTTTAGAGTGAGGTCTAATGCTTCAGTAATTACTGATAGCGATAATTATATATGGATATTCGGCGGAGTATCTGAAACACAGACTATCCTTTCTGATGTTTGGAAAGGGAGACTGAATAAATTCGTTGTAAATTAGAATAATAAGCTGTAGCAGATAATTTTTGGTCTGATTTTTCGTTAAAGTAATGATGAATCAAATCAGTAAAAAAATGAGAATCTGCAAAGGGGTGTTTAAAGTTTTGTTTATTGCATGGGGACTAATACTCTTTAATGCTGTAAAAGCTTTTTCACAAGAGTATAAATATGAGATTGGCGGAGTAACCGGTATGTCTCATTATATGGGTGATGCAAATAAAAGCAGACCATTTCTGAATCCCGGATTTTCCGGCGGCGCACTGTTCAGGTATAATTTCTCATTTCAATGGGCATTAAAAACAAATCTGATTACAGGACACGTTTCGGGGAATAGTGATAATACAGCAAATAAATTTCCATTTCCGGAGGAAGTTGCTTTTCAGCGACAGTTCTTTGATTTGGGTACACAGTTAGAATTTAATTTACTACCTTTTAGTGACAAATATGCTTATACCGGCACGAAGCCTTATACACCCTATATTTTTGCAGGTGCAGGAATAACATATGCTGCTAAAAAAAAGGAGTTTATTAGCTTAAACATGCCTTTTGGCATGGGGTTTAAATATAAACTGAAAAATAGAGTGAATATCGGTATTGAGTTCTCGTTCAGAAAACTGTTTGCTGATGATTTTGATGTTGTAAATAATGAGTCCGGGTTTAATTTAAATGAACCATACGATATCAAAAGCAGTAAATTAAAAAACCAGGATTGGTATTCATTAACTTTATTATTCCTTACCTGGGAGTTCAGCTCACGAGAAGATCCATGTAGAGGAATTTAGAAAACTATTTATAAAATAAAATGTCGTTATCGGACAAGATAGATAATAGTCGCCTCCCATCACATATTGCTATTATAATGGATGGCAATGGTCGCTGGGCAAAAAGTAAAGGTCTGGAGAGAGGAGAAGGGCACAAGGAAGGCGTTAGAGCTATTAGTAAGGTAGTTGAAGCAGCAATTAAATCGTCTGTTAAATATCTTACACTATATGCTTTTTCAACAGAAAACTGGAATCGCCCTACTGAGGAGGTTGACGGACTAATGGATCTGATGGTTTACGCTATAAGCAGAGAGACCGAAGATTTAATAAAGAATGGTGTAAAGATTGTCACAATTGGTGACAAAGAGAGACTCCCGGAGTATGCACGTGAGGCCCTGGATGAATGCATTAATCAAACTAAAGAAGGATCAAATCTGACCTTAGTAATTGCATTAAGCTATTCTTCTAAATGGGAGCTTACGGAAGCGGCAAAGAAAATTGCAGTTGATATAACAGAAGGAGTTATGAATATTGATGATATTTGTGAAGAAACCATCACTCAAAAACTTACAACTCAAGGCATTCCTGACCCTGACTTACTGATAAGAACCGGTGGTGAGCAAAGGATTAGTAATTTTTTACTTTGGCAGTCTGCTTATGCAGAGTTACATTTTACAGATGTTTATTGGCCCGATTTTGATGAAGATGATTTGTATAAGGCAATAATTGACTATCAGGGACGTGAGAGACGATTCGGGAAAATAAGCGAACAGTTATAGCGAAATAATCAAATACTGAATAATTTAGAGTACGCGAAAAGATATTATATAATGTTGAAGAAAACACTCCATTTATTTTTGCTGATTTTTATGTTTTCACAGGCTTTAGTGCTTGCACAGGTTAGTGAAACTACGCCTTCAGCAGATGCTGGTGATCTTACGGTTAATTATACTGCACCTCCTAAGAAATATTACATTGCCGATATAATTGTTACCGGAGTGGAAGAGACTATGTATGCAGGGCAGGAGTTTGTGCTTATTAATTTTGCAGGCCTTTCTAAAGGGCAGGAAATTAGTATTCCCGGTGAGGAGATCTCTAATGCAATTAAGAGGTTTTGGCAACAAGGACTGTTCTCTGATACCAAAATATTTTTAACAAAGGTTGAAGGTGATAGTGCCTGGGTTGAAATAAAGCTTACAGACCGCCCCAGAGTTGCAGATATCAATTATATCGGGATGAAGAGGAGTGAGCAGAACGATATAGAGGAAAAGATTGGTTTTGTAAAAGGAAATCAGATTACACCTCCCCAAATCGACAGAGCTGAAATGCTTATAAAAAATTATTATGACGAAAAAGGATTTGGTGACGCTGAGATTAGAATTCTTCAACGACCTGACACAACCTTAGAGAATCAGGTTGTACTCGAAATTGCTGTTGACCGGAAAGAAAAACTTAAAGTTAATTTAATAAACCTTATTGGCAACGAACAGCTATCCGACTTGACTCTGAAAAGAGCAATGAAAAAGACCAATGAGAAAGGTAAGTTGTGGAATATTTTCAGATCTAAGAAGTTTGTTGAAGATTTATATGCTGAAGATAAAACAAATCTGGTAAACAAGTATCATGAAGCCGGTTATCGGGACGTGGAGATTCTTCGGGATACCGTATACAAGCATGACGAGAAAACTGTTAATATTGAAATTGAGCTGGAAGAAGGACCTCTTTACCACATCAGATCAATTAACTGGGTTGGAAATACTCAATACCCTTCCGCTCATCTGTCGCAGCTGTTAAATATGGCCCCGGGTGATGTTTATGACCAGAAAAAGCTGATGGATAGATTGATAATAGATGAAGATGCAGCAATCAACCTGTACCAAAACAGCGGTTATCTGTTTTCAAATATTGATCCTATTGAAATCAATATTGAAAATGACTCTGTTGACCTTGAGCTTAGAGTATTAGAAGGCCCAAAAGCTACTATCAAGCGAGTAATAATTCAAGGAAATGATCGACTGTACGAGGATGTGATTCGTAGAGAGTTAAGGACCAAACCGGGTGATGTGTTTAGTAAAGAAAATCTCCTTCGTTCAGTTAGGGAAATTGCCCAAACAGGACACTTCGATCCCGAAGCTCTTTCAGCCGATATATCGGGTGGAATTAATCCAAACCCTGAAGATGGAACCGTTGACATCACCTATCCTCTTACCTCAAAGGGAAATGATCAGATTGAATTCTCTGCAGGTTGGGGTGTAACAGGTCTTGTGGGTAAAATAAGCTTGAAATTAAATAACTTCTCACTAAGAAATATGCTTAACCCATCAATGCATAGGGGTATAATCCCTCAGGGTGACGGGCAGACTCTTGTGTTAAGTGCTCAAACTAACGGACAGTATTATCAATCATATCAGTTCCAGTTCGTTGAACCTTGGTTTGGAGGAAAAAGGCCAAATCACTTCTCGGTAAACTTATACTATTCAAGATATACAGGCTTAAATACCAACTACTACCAGCAAAGTTATATGAGTAATCCATATAATATGTATGGCTATGGAGGGTATCCGGGCTACGGTTACGGGGGATATCCCGGATATGGATACGGAGGCTATGGAGGATACGGCGGGTATGGCGGATATCAGGATATGAGTCAATATGCATACGACCCCGATCAGGTGTTCAATATATTTGGAGCTTCTATCGGATATGGAAAACGTTTGGAGTGGCCGGACGACTACTTCCAGTTTATGGCACAGTTGGGATATCAGCGTTATGGAATGAAAAACTGGCAATACAACCAATTCCCATTCCAAACCGGTGTAAGTAACAGTATTACTCTGGGGCTAACTTTATCTCGTACCTCAATCGACAACCCAATATATACCCGTACCGGTTCTGAATTTACAGTAAGTGTTGATGCTACTCCGCCCTTTTCTTTGTGGGATGGAAGAGATTACAGCAATATGATTAATTCAGATCCTGCGAAATACAAATGGAATGAGTATCATAAATGGAAGCTCAAAATGCGAACCTATACTCCTCTTGCACCATTAACAGTAACTCGTACTCCCGTTGTAGCTACAAGAGCAGAATTTGGATTCCTGGGACATTATAACAAAGACAAGCTAACACCTTTTGAAACATTTGATGTTGGGGGTGATGGAATGACAGGATATACAAGTAGTTTTGCAACTGAAACAATTGCACTGAGAGGATATGAAAATAACTCTATTGCTATGCAGGCTCGTGCATATACGCGTCTGGGACTTGAAGTAAGGTATCCCTTTATATTAGAGCCGAACTCTACAATATATGGGGTTGCTTTTCTTGAAGCAGGTAACGCATGGATGAATATTAAAGATTTCAATCCTTTTGATCTTAAGAGATCAGCAGGGGTTGGAGCAAGAATCTTTCTCCCTATGATTGGATTGATGGGAATCGACTGGGCATACGGATTTGACACAGTATACGGTAGAGGCAGCAGAGAAAAGGGAGGTAGCCAATTCCACTTTATTATAGGACAGGAATTTTAATAATAAACAATAAATAAGTAAACCTATTGATTGAGAAACATTCTATTTTAACATTATTTACCGACTGGTTTGTAAACGTTTACGACTTTAACTCGTCAGTATAACAGACTTAAAACAGAAAGAATATGAAAAAAACATTATTTTTTATAGGCTTATTCATGGCATTAGCAGTTAGCAACACATGGGCTCAGCAATATGCTTTGATTGATATGGAATATATTCTTAACAGAATTCCAAGCTACGAAAGTGCAAACCAGCAACTGGAAACTTTATCAAAGCAGTGGCAGAGTGAGGTAGATGAAGAAGTTCAGGTAGTAAATGCTATGTATAAGAAGTATCAGGCTGATATAGCTTTCCTCACAGGTGAAGAGAAAACAAAGCGTGAGAATGAGATTGTAGCCAAAGAAAATGCTATTCAGGAACTGCGAAATCAATATTTCGGGACCCAGGGAGAGCTGTTCAACTATCAGGAGAAACTAATTAAACCGATTCAGGATAACATTTATGAAGCTGTGAAAGATATCTCTACAGAGCAGGGTTATGCCGTTGTAATAGATAGAGCATCGGCAACATCAATTATTTTTGCTTCACCTTCAATTGATATTAGCGACGAAGTGCTTTCAAGGTTAGGCTATTAGAAATTAATCACTATCTTTGTATCCATTTTTTAAACAGCAACTTACAAATAAAATAAAATTATAATCATGTTAAAGAAATTACTAATCTTTTTAATTGCACTTGCTCCTTTAGCTGTATCAGCACAGGATTTGAAGATTGCATATATCAACGCCCAGGAGGTTTTTGGATCTATGCCCGAACTTGATGGAATTGAAAAACAGTTATCAGATAAGCAGGAACAAATCAACAAAAACGGTCAGGCACTCATTGAAGAGTACAACAAAAAACTCGAAGAGTTTGAAGCAGGAGCTGCAACAGCATCTGATGCACTCTTACAAGATCAGCAAAAACAATTGCAGTCTATCGATGAGAGATATCAGCTTTATCTTCAAAACAGCCGTCAAGAATTTACTCAACTTCAACAGCAACTGCTTGAGCCACTAAATCAAAAGATTGCTGATGCTATTCAAGCAATCGGAGCTGCAGAAAACTACACATACATCTTTGATGTTTCTTCTGTGCAATCACCTATTGTATATGTGAATCCAAATGCAACAGACATTACACAAGATGTGAAATCAAGACTTGGCTTGTAAGTGTAAGCGTTAAAAAGGTAATTCAACAACAAAAAAGGGCCCCCGTATAATTACAGAGGCCTTTTTTTAATTGTTTATAATATACTATATCCAAACATCCTTATTGTCTCATACCCTTTATTACCAATAATGGTGTGTCGGAATGAAATAACATTTTTCTTGCAATACCCGGATTAAACATTCTGGCGAATATATTTCTTCTCGAGCTTGATAAAGAAATTAAATCTATCTCGTTATCTTCAACAAATTTTTCAAGACTTACTTCAAGACTTTCCGATTGATCTATAAGCTTGTATTCTGTCTCCATTTGAGGATAGTTCTTGGCAAGATACTTTTGTAGCCCTGAGAGTTTAATTTCATTCCACACATCCTCTTTTTTAGCAATATGAGCAAGATACATCTTTACTTTATATGGTTTCAGGAAATTCATCATTATATCGAATGCCTTAAATTCGCGCTCCTGAAAGTTTGTCAGGAAAACAATCCTCTTAAGATCCGAAGGGTTTCGAGCCTTGGATTGCTCTGGTATAGCGAACACAGGTGTTCTTGATCCATCCATCACCTCAGCTGTAACACTGCCTATCAGATCAAGCTCTTTGGCATTCTTTCCTCTGGTGCCCATCACGATTGCTGCAGGTCGTTTCTTCTTTGAGTATAAAATTATTTCTTCTTCCGGCAATCCTTCGGCCAGTGTTGTTGTATAGCTAATATCAGGAATACTGCCTTCTTCCACTTTCTTATTAATCATTCCAACAAGCTTATCCATTTCCCGGGCAGTCTTGTTCTTTACATCCTGATAAAGATCTTTATCTGTTGCCTGAAGAGTGAAAGAGTCACCGAACGGTACAGAAGCCGGATAAAATGGAGTGAAAAATGCATGTATTAGCCTAACCGTACAATTCATATCTTTAGCCAGACGAAATCCAAACTCACATGCAATAAGTGAATAGTCGGAGAAATCTACCGGAATTAGTACCTCTCTATTTACTTCAGGCGCTTCTTCAAGCTCCACCTTTGATGTAAAATCAACGGTTTCAATTATTCTTAATGCCTCCTGAAGATCCCTTTCATTAATTCTTACACGTACATTACCGGGTATCGACGGTTCAATTAAGTTAATTCCATGAATTACTGCATGTATACCCTCAGACTCCAGAATTGATCTTAATATTTGTGCTTTTTCATATGTGTGAATAGCAACCGTTACCAGCTTATCGTTCTGTTTTTTTTCATTCTCTGTATTCATAATTGTTAGTTTTGAAGCATCTGTATAAAATTTAAAGATACTAGGTTATTATAAGAGATAAAAAAGACCCAAATGTGATTGCATAGCTCTCAGATTTGGGTCTTACAGTTTTTGTATAGCTTACTCAACCTCACTGTCTTCAGTATCAGCGTCAGGTTCAGGGTAATCACTGAGACCTAAAATATTTAAAGCTTTATCAAAAATTGTAGTATCATCGAGAACAACAATACCGCCGTTTGGACCGGGCTCAATGTGTATTCCTACACTTTTCCCTTCTTTGTAATTGTATCCGCCAAAATAGTTTCTCACGGTCTCAGGTTGCATATCCAATTCCGTTGCTATCTGACGGATACTACCATCGGGCAGCTTGTCTTTCAGTTCTCTAAGTTCATTAAATGTGATTGTTCTTGCCATGGCTACTTATTTTTTTATTTATAATTCATTTGGGATATATATTATGCCCTAAACTTACGCAAAAAAAGAGATAATCCAAACTTTTATGATAAAATAATTCAAAATTGAACCATTTCTATCTTAACAACATTGGTTAGTGTGGTAAAGTTGATAAAAAAGGACTAAAAATAATTATCAGCAAAATATATAATAATAGAACACCAGAGAGCAGTTTTGCTTTTTCACTTTCAGCTGTTAAAGCTCCATCTTTATTAGGTAATAAGCTGTACCTGTTGCAAATAGCTTTATATATATAATATAGAATAAAGGATAATATAATACCGGCAATCATTCCTGCAATGATATCAGATATAAAATGTACTCCCAGATATATACGAGTGTAACTATTCAGTGCAGCCCAAAACATAGTAATAATTGTTACGAATCTATTCTTGTACAACAGCGACAAAAACGTCGCCAGTCCAAAGCTATTCGTTGCATGCCCGGATATAAATCCGTACCTCCCTCCTCTGTAGTTGTTAACAATATCAACAAGCTCCTTAAAATCCGGATGATGAGTTGGTCTGAAGCGTTCAAACATAGGTTTAAAGATTGAAGAAGACACCTGATCGCAAACAACAATAACTAACACAAAAAAGATTGTTGTAATAATTGCAGTTTTTGGGGGTGTTTTATAAAAAAACAGAAAAATAATGAACAGATACACAGGCACCCATACAAACCTTCCGGATATGGTCCACATGATATCATCCAAGATCTGAGACTCACTTCCGTTCAGAGCGAAAAAGAGATCACGCTCATATGGCAAGAGAGACTCAATTGCCTCTTTCATATTTGTAAATGTTATTTAAGTAACTAAATTATCTCAACATTTTCTCTTAGAGTCCAGCCAACACTCCCATTGTCAATCTCAACCTCATACCAATTTCCATCGCTGCTCCTTACCCTTACCTTAGTGCCTTCATGAAGTTCAAACAGCAGGTTACTGTTAGTGTCAGGAGAAGCATTTACACCTGCAGCTCCAACCATTATAATTGCAGAATCTCCTCTTATTCGCTCGTTCTTTTGGCTAAAAGCAAGCACATTAGTAATAATCACTAAAAAGAAAAGTACAATACCGGTATAGAAAGCGCTTTTTCTGGCCCACATAACTCTCACAAAAAGATAAATTGCAACAGCAGCAATAAGCAATATAAACAATACAATTGCAATAATTCCCCATACATTAGAACTGTATAGATTTCGTAAGGCATTAAACCAGTTAATTAAAAACAGCTCACCCGACGGAATAATTCTGTCGACCTTCCTGTTATTTGCAAATCTCAGGTTGTGTCTTATATCCCCGTCACCCGGATCAAGCAGCAATGCTCTTTCATAATTCAGAATAGCCTTGCCTAATCTCCCGTCTCTGAAATATGAATTTCCCAGGTTAAAATAAATCTGGGGAGATACCATATCGTTAGCCAATCCCTGAGCAACAGCATCCTCCAGCAAATCTATACTCAGCTTATAGTTCTGATTTCTATACGCCTGATCTGCTTGCTCAACCAAATTATCCGAAGAAGAGGAAATATCCTCAACACCTGCAATAACAGCGGTTGAATCAATAATATCCTGCCCCACAAGGGAAGTATTTATGGCAAGAATAAAAATCAGTATATGTAATAATTTTAGCAACTTCATAAAATATTAATTTTTACTCTTTTTATTTCTTAAACTGTTTTCCATTTCACCAATTGCATCAACTGTGCTATTGTAAACCCTGTCGAGTTCAGCATCACTTTCAGCAGGTGCATATCTGGCAAATTCACAGGTATCAAGTATATTCATAAACCTTTGAGTCAGTTCTTTATTAATATTCTGCTTAGACAGTTCAGCCTCTATATTATTTTTAGAAAGATTTGCAACAGGAATCGATAGCTTATCGCTGAAATATCCCCAAATTGCACGGAGAACCTCGTCATAGAAACTCTCTTTATTGTTCTCTTTCAGATATTTTTCTGCAAGCTTCAATCTCTTAATCGCCATCTTATTAGCCTTTTTGTTACGCATCAATGCTACATTTGCATTCTCGCGTGCCTGTTTCCTATTGATTAAATAAAAAGCAAGCAATAAGATAAACGGAATGATATACCACATCCAATACCCTAGTGAACCCACAAAATAGTTTTTTGTGGACTGATAAGAAGGCTCACCTGTTTTAAGAAAACGTATATCCTGCTCAACTTTAACATCTTGTTGGTTAACAAAGTTGCTTGCCGAAACACTGCCGGGATCACCTTTTGCTATCTCTAACTGATACTCAGGAGTGGTTAAAGTCTTATAAGAGTTAGTGTTTAAATCAAAATAAGTAAACTCCACAGACGGAATGGTATAACTACCCTCATAACGAGGAATTGCCATATATTCAATACTCCTTACGCCCGTAAGTCCGTTTGTTGTAACGTTAAATGAATTATTTACAACCGGATCATAAGTCTCAAAATTATTTGGGAATTCAACTTCAGGACTCCTTATCAACTTAAGATTACCCGTACCTGATATCTCCAAACGTAGCGTAACAGCCTCATTTGCTTTAAGCGAGGTTGTATTTATATTCTGATCCAGAGTAAAAGTACCAACAGCATTAGCATAGCTTGCAGGTCTGTTTTGAGGAAGTGGCTGAACATTAATTGCAACAGGATTTGTCACCAATGTTTTCTTAACATCTGCCATCAACTCCTGCGAACCAAAAAAAGTAGTCACACTTCTTCCGGAAGGAACTGAGAAAACCATTTCAAGGTTTCCGCTTGGAATGGTAATTTGTCCCGATCTCTGTGGAAACAGAAGAGTTTTTCTCAAATCGGCAGTATAGTAATTCCTCCCGTTGTATCGCTCCATTTTAAGTTGCTGGTTAGTCGGAACATCAACCTCCTCAACCATAAACCCCTCAAACTCAGGAAACTGAATTCTACCAAAATTAACAACATTAAGAGTTGTGTAAAGTCTGAATGTTACAGTAAACCCCTCCTGCTCATACGGGTTGTTTTTTGAAACAATCGCTCTTATAAAAGCGTCGCTATCAGATACGGTTCCTGTTCCTGCGGACTGCCTTCCATCGCTCTCCTGACCGCCCTGTGTGCCTTGCGAAGACAACTGATCGGGAGGCAGCACCTCAATCTGGAGAGAGTTCGACTGATAATTGCTTCCATCAACCGTAATAGAGGCAGGACCAATTGTGAATTTACCCGTGCTTTTAGACACAAGTATATATGTATATGTTACAGATCTCTCAGAAGTAGTCTGCCCGTTTACTGTGCGCTGACTAAAATTTGTAGAAGTACTCGGTCCGAATAAAACATCGAAGTCAGAGATATCGGGTAATCTCAAGTCCCTTCCCTCCTGATTAAGAACATAACTTAATCTAAACTGCTCACCCTCCACAACAGTTGCCGGGGCCGAAGCTTTAAAAGTTACCTGTCCCTTGCTAATTGCAGCATTTGCTGAAAAAACTGCAATCAGTAAAAATAAAAGTAAATATTTGCTATCTCTCTTTATCATTTTTAGTACAATAACTTACCAGTTTTTGTTACGTCTTCTGTTATCCTCTGCATGCTCCTCACGCTCCTGAGCACGAATTTGCTGTACCTTCTCCTGAGTCTCACGCTCCTCCTGTTCTAAAGCCTGCAAAAGCTGCCTTGCATTATCTCTCGACATCTGTTCAGGCTCCTGTGGTTGTTCTGCTCTCTGCTCCTGATCCTGCGGAGGCTGCTGCTGTTCACTCTGCTGTTGCTGTTCATCCTGCTCCTGCTCTTGTTCCTGATCATCCTCACCCTGGTCCTGCTGTTCCTCATCATTTATCATCTTCTGCACAACAGCCAGATTATATCTTGCCTCATCGTCCAGCGGGTTTAGCCTCAAAGCCATTTTGTATGCCTCCATTGCATTCTGTAAATCCCTTTTCTGCAAAATAGCATTTCCGGAATTATGCCATCCGGCCGAAGCCGCATTGGGGTTCTCCTGTTCAAGGGTTGTAAACTGATTATAATATTCAAGAGCCTGATCCCACTCTTTTTGCTTATATGAAGTATTCCCCAGATTATAGTTTGCCTCTTTCGATGTAGGATTCTCTTCCACTGCATTCTCATAAAAGCTGAATGCATCAGTGTACTTCTGTTGCTGATATTCCTTATTCCCCTTTCTGATATTCTTGCGAACATCCTTCTGTGCCACAATAGAGGACGAAGTTAGCAGCATAAGTAAAATTGAAATATATTTTATTTTAAACCTAATCATCATCAAAATTTAAATTCAGATCTATAAAAATAAAAAAACCACTAATCAAAAATTCTTATATTCTTAAACAGAGGATTCTTTTTGTCGTATATTAATATCTCAATAAACAGAATTATTAGAACAATCCATGCAAAAACAGAAAATTTCTCATCATACTCAGAATAAGAAAGGCTCGAAGAACTTGTGGTTTCAAGCTCATCAAGCTGAGTCTCCAAAGTGCGTACAGCAGTATTAGAGTTATCTGCCCGAACATAAACCCCCTGCCCGCTTCTTGCAACATCCATACTCATCTGCTCATTCAATCTCGATACAACAACATTTCCCTCGTTGTCGGTCATAAAGTTAGTACCATACTCAGCAGAAGGAATAGGAGAGCCGTCCGGCGAACCAATACCAATCACATTAATCATAATACCCTCGCTTGCAGCTCTTGCCGCAATTTCCGAAGCATCTCCTTCGTGATCCTCTCCATCGGTTATAATAATCATTGCCTTACTTACATCCTTATCACTCGAAAAAGAACTTACCCCGAGACTGATAGCCTCACCAATTGCTGTTCCCTGAACCGGAACCAGACTTGGATCTATTGAGTTGAGAAATATTTTGGCCGACTGTGTATCCGAAGTTAAAGGCATCTGAATATATGCTTCACCGGCAAAAACAATTAATGCAACCTTATCATTCATCCTCACATCAATCAGTCGCGACAAAATCTGCTTTGCACGTGCAAGTCTGCTCGGAGAAACATCCTCAGCCATCATAGAGTTAGAAACATCAATAGCAATCACAAGCTCAATACCCTCTTTTTCCACAGTCTCCACTTTAGTTCCAAACTGAGGTCTCGCAATCATAATAATACCAAAGCAGAGAGCACCAAAAATCAGCCAGAACTTCAAATAAGAACGTTTTAATGAGAGTTCCGGCATCATCATCTTCAGTGTTGACAAAAATCCCATCTTCCTAACATCCCTTAGTTTCCTTTTGTTCAGGTAGATATATATTGCCAGCAGCAGTGGAGCAGCTAAAAACAACCATAAATATTCCGGATTCCCAAATCTAAACATATCTCTATTCAGTTGTCAATTATAATTTAAGGAATTGATCTCAACCATGTCCTTCTCAGCAATAATTCCAAAAGCAGAAGAATTAATGCTGCTATTCCAAAAGGAAGAAACAGCTCCTGCCTTTGCGTCACATTTTGCACACTTATAAGATATTTCTCCATCTCATCAATTTCCTCATAAACCTGACGAAGCCCTTCCGTATCCTCAGCGCGAAAATACTGGCCGCCAGTCATTGCCGCAATCTCCGTCAATGTCCTCTCATCAATATCAACTGGCAGATTTTGCATCCTGATCCCAAAGGGAGTCTGCACCGGAGTTGGCGCCATTCCTGTTGTTCCAACACCAACAGTATAAACACGAATACCATATGATCGGGCCAGATCTGCCGCAGTTAGCGGAGCAATCTGTCCACTGTTATTTGTTCCGTCGGTAAGCAAAATCACCACACGCGATTCCGAATCACTACTCAACAGCCTGTTCACAGACGTGGCCAGTCCCATTCCAATAGCCGTACCATCCTCAATCATTCCAAAATCAATATCATTCAGAAGATTGAGTAAAACCTTATGATCGGTAGTCAGGGGGCACTGTGTAAAGCTCTCACCGGCAAACACAACCAGTCCGATATTATCATTAGGTCTGTCGGTCACAAACTCTGCCGCAACACGCTTTGCAGCCTGCAACCTATCGGGTTGCAAATCCTGCGAAAGCATTGAACCCGACACATCAAGTGCCAGCACAATATCTATACCCTGAGTTTCAGTCTCCTCCCAGCTGCTAACCGATTGTGGTCTGGCAATCACTATAATTATTAAAGCAATTGATATACATCTCAAAAGGAATGGCAAGTGGCGCATATGCACCCTGAAATCCGACTTCATCCCTTTAAATGCTTCGGCTGATGCCAGTTTAAAAGAAGCCTGCATTTTAGATAACCGCACCACATACCACACAATCAGCGGTATAAGCAGCAGCAACAAATACAAATATTCAGGATGCAGAAATCTCATTATTCAGGTGTATTATTATCATCAATATCTTTCAGATCCTCCTCCTTCGGCAAAGGATCAGGCTCTCTGGTCTGATTCACAAAAAAGTAAGAATTAACCAGGCTCAGATCATTCTCGTCGGGATAAGGCTTATATTTTGCAAACTTCACCAAGTCAGAAGTAGTAAGAATCTGTTTCAGGTTCTCATAAACAGAATCCACATCAGAAACCTCTCTTATCTTATTAAGAATCTCTCCCGATGTCATTTCCATAGCGTTTATACCCTCTCTTTCATAGATATACCTTCTAAGAATTTCGGTCAGTTTACTATGAAACTCTTTCTCTCTTCCATACTGCCATATCCTCTCAGCCTTAAGCTTATCAAGCTCATTAAGTGCCCTCACGTGTGCAGGCTGAATAACAGGCGGTTTAAAGATATATCCCTTCTTCTTTTTCTTCATTATCATGTAAACCACCAATCCAATTAAGGCAAGAATAAATGCAATACCAAGCACCAGCCATAAAATCCACAGATAGTCGGTCCACACAAACGGAGCCTTCTGAATTGGCTTTATATCATACAGTTGCAGCTGTTCAAAATCAATAGAATCAGTCTCACCCCTGTTTAGTTTCTCCAGATATGTTAATGTAGAATCTGAAAGATCCGGCGAATTAACCTTTAATCCAAACGAGTTTGAATAAATTGTATCTGTCCCGTCTGAAATTGGAATATGCGGTATGTGATAAAGAGTAGAGTCGAAAGAAGTAACCACATACTTAAAATTGAGAGTCATAACATTATTCTCAATAGTAGTATCGGGTGGCAGCATTGTTATGACCTCAATCCCGGGAATAAGTTCATTTTCATACACCGGAAAATAGATAGTCTTCTCTTTCGGAGTAATCACCTTCAGGTTAATCAATGCCTGCTCACCAATCATTATTTCGGTCGGCTGAATAGTTGCACTCACCGTTGCCCGCTGAGCAGCAGCCGGAATAACAGACAAAACTAAAAGAGCAATCAAAATTGCCCTGTATAAAAATATTATATGTGCCTTACAAGTTTTCAATGCAATCTCCTTTGTTGGAAAAGTTGTAAAAGCGATCTCACATAATCGCTCTCAGTTGAAATAGATACACTGTCTACCCCGCTTTGGCTAAAAGCAGTCTTTTTAACCTTCTGTATTGTATCCCACCAGGTTCGGTAAGCAGAGCGAACCTTTTTAGATGAAGTGTTAATCCACCGTTCCTCACCCGTTTCAGGGTCCCTCACCTTCATTAGTCCCACCGGCTCAAGCTCAGTACTAAGTCTGTCGTACACCTGAATTGCAACCATATCATGTTTATTATTTGCAATCTGCAAAGCCTTCTTATAGTCGCTCGAATCAATAAAGTCGGAAATTAAAAATGCAGTACATCTTTTCTTTATAGCATTCGTCATATACCTTATCACCATATTTAGGTCGGTTCCGGTACCTTCCGGCTCAAAACCAAGAATCTCCCTAATTATAAACAGTATATGTTTTCTCCCTTTTTTAGGAGGAATAAATTTTTCTACCCTGTCAGTAAAGAAAATCACCCCTATCTTGTCGTTATTCTGAATTGCTGAAAACGCCAGTGTAGCCGCAATCTCGGCAACCATCTCACGCTTCAATACAGCTCTTGAACCAAAGCCAAGACTCTCCGACATGTCTATCATCAGCATCACGGTGAGCTCACGCTCCTCTTCAAAAACTTTTATATATGGTTTATTGTAACGAGCTGTTACATTCCAGTCGATATCCCTCAGATCGTCGCCATACTGATACTCCCGTACTTCAGAGAAAGCCATACCCCGACCTTTAAACGCCGAGTGATACTCACCCGCAAAAATATTGCGTGAGAGACCTCGCGTTTTTATCTCAATATGTCGTACTTTTTTTAGTAAATCAGTAGTTTCCATTACCCTCTATTACGGAACCTCAACTTTATTCAGAATCTCGCTGATAATCTCTTCAGTTGTTAAATTATTTGCCTCAGCTTCGTAAGTTAAACCTATTCTATGACGAAGTACATCATGACATACAGCACGTATATCTTCAGGAATAACATATCCTCTACGTCTGATAAAAGCATATGCTCTTGCAGCTAATGCCAGGTTTATAGAAGCACGCGGCGAAGCGCCAAACCCAATCATCTCTTTCAGGTCTGCCATGCCATACTGCTCCGGAAATCTGGTAGCAAAAACAATGTCTACAATATATTTGCCTATTTTCTCATCAATATATACCTCACGTACAACATTGCGGGCATCCAGGATAGACTGAGTAGAAACAATAGCGCTGTCACCCACAACCGGTTCAAAAATATTCTGTTTAATAATCTGCTGCTCTTCTTCTCTCGAAGGATAAGAGATTATAACCTTCATCATAAAACGGTCAACCTGCGCTTCAGGCAGCGGGTAGGTACCCTCCTGCTCAATTGGGTTCTGTGTTGCCATCACTAAAAACGGACTCGGCAGTTTGTAAGTTTTATCACCAATCGTAACGTTCCTTTCCTGCATCGCCTCAAGCAAAGCACTCTGCACTTTAGCCGGCGCACGGTTTATCTCGTCGGCCAAAACAAAATTGGCAAAAACCGGTCCGTGCTTCACCTGAAACTCCTCGTTCTGCTGGCTGTAGATCATCGTCCCTACAAGGTCGGCAGGCAGCAAGTCGGGCGTAAACTGAATACGGCTGTACTTTGCATCAATAAGCTGAGCAAGAGTCTTAATAGCCAGAGTCTTCGCCAATCCCGGCACCCCTTCCAGAAGAATATGCCCATCAGAAAGCAGGCCGATAAGGAGCGACTCAACCAGATGTTTTTGTCCTACTATCACCTTATTCATCCCATTCACAAGGGTTTGAACGAAGGCGCTTTTTTGTTCGATTCTTTCGTTTAACTCTTTAATATCGACAGTTTGGCTCATATATGTAAATTGTTAATATAGGTATCTGTTTCACGAGGTACAAATTTAGGAATGTTAAAGCGGTTTCATAAACAATTGTGGTTAAAAATGTTTAAGTCTCAAACTTAACCTGTTCCATCCCAAAAACAGCAGAGAATGCCTCTTTCATTCTGTTCGATACCTCATCAAAATCAACAGCTTCTCCAAGCTCTTTTTTAATGGATGTCACACCCCGGTCGGTAAATCCGCAAGGGTTTATATAATCAAAATAAGAGAGATCAGTGTTCACGTTTAAAGCCAGACCGTGCATGGTAACAAACCTGCTCGACTTAACCCCTATGGCACATATCTTCCTTGCTTTTACCGGGTTACCCGGCTCAATCCATACACCCATCGCCTTATCGTCTTTCTCACCTATAACACCAAAATGACTAATTGTTTCAATAACAACATCCTCCAGCATCGAGATATATCTCTTTATCCCAATTCCAAACTCCTCAAGGTCGATAATGGGGTACGCTACAAGTTGTCCAGGACCATGATAGGTTATATCCCCGCCACGATTTATTTCGTGTAAATCAATATTTCTACTCTCACAAATACTTCTTGCAAGCAAAAGATTATTTTTGTTACCGCTCTTCCCCAATGTATAAACATGCTCATGCTCGCAAAACAGGAGAAACTGCCTTTTCGGTTCACCCTCTCCCGCAGTCTTTTTTTCCCTTATCTTGGCATTCACAACCAAATCAAACAGCTCCTCCTGATAATCCCAGGCCTTCTTATATTTTATTAATCCCAGGATCTTAAACTCAACTTTTCTTGTCATATATGTCTCTCGGCACGGTAAGATGAACGCACCAACGGTCCGCTCTCAACAAACCTGAACCCTTTTTCCAATCCTGCCTCTCTGTATTTTATAAATTGCTCGGGCGTAACATACTCTTTAACTGTCAAGTGTTTTTTGGTGGGCTGCAGATACTGACCAACAGTAAGCACCTGACAACCAACACTAATCAAATCATCCATTGTCTGTAATATCTCCTCTTCCGATTCACCCAAACCAACCATAATACCCGATTTCGGCTTAGCCTTTCCGCTTTTAGCAATCGTTTCTATAGTCTTTAGGCTCACATCATATTTGGCACGACTTCTCACTTTAGGGGTCAGCCTTCTCACAGTCTCCATATTATGCGATACGATATTCGGCCCCGAATCAATCACAAGATTGATATGCTCTTCCACCCCGTTAAAGTCAGGGATCAGCGTTTCAATCGTGAGTTCCGGATTCACCTCCTTCACACGCTTCACGGTAGTTGCCCAAAACCCGGCACCACCATCAGGCAAGTCATCCCTATCCACACTTGTAAGCACCACATGCCTCAGGTTCATATTATTGATAGTATCCGCCAATCGGTTTGGCTCACCCCAATCCACAATACCCTGCGGGCTCCCGGTCTTCACATTGCAAAATCTGCATGCGCGCGTACACACATCACCCAGAATCATAAATGTTGCGGTGCCTCTTCCCCAGCACTCCGACAAGTTAGGGCATTTGCCACTTACACATATAGTATGAAGTTGTTTTCTTGCAATAACCTCTCTTACATTTAAATATTGTTTTCCTTGCGGGAGTGATATCTTGAGCCAATCGGGCTTTTTTCTTGTTGTAGTTTCCATATATACTGTTTTCTGTAAAATGTTAATAACCGATTAATCCTAAATACAAACTTAAGAAAAAAGGATGATATATTTAGAAACTGAAGAAAATGTTCA
>CAZYNA010000049.1:0-19608 GCA_964648775.1 uncultured Proteiniphilum sp.
AAAAAGGTGTAACAAAAGACGAAGCAGAAGCTTTGAAAAAACAACTTGAAGAGGCTGGAGCAGAAGTTGAACTTAAATAGAATTACCTTTATTTAGGTTAAATCGGTTAGGAATCTTCACCTATGAAGGTTCTTAACCTTTTCTGTCAATATATATTAGGTTCATAAACTCATTCCCATGTCTTCAAACAAAGCCAACCCAAGAATAAATTTTGCGTCGATTAAAAATCCGCTCGAATTCCCTGATTTTCTGGAGATTCAGTTAAAGTCTTTTCAGGATTTTATTCAACTCGACACACCTCCAGAAAGCAGAAAAAAGGAAGGATTGTATAAGGTTTTCACAGAAAATTTCCCAATTACTGACACCCGAAACAATTTTGTCCTTGAGTTTCTAGATTACTATGTCGATCCTCCAAGATATTCAATTGAGGAATGTATTGATAGAGGTTTGACTTATAGTGTTCCTCTTAAAGCCAAACTATATCTTTACTGCACCGACCCCGATCATGAGGATTTTACTCCGGTAATTCAAGATGTATATCTGGGTACAATCCCATATATGACTGAAAAGGGTACGTTTGTAATTAATGGTGCCGAACGTGTAATTGTATCACAGCTACATCGCTCACCGGGAGTATTTTTCGGACAAAGCCTTCATGCAAACGGTACTGTACTATACTCTGCCAGAATAATTCCATTCAGAGGTTCATGGATAGAGTTCGCAACGGACATCAATAGTGTGATGTACGCTTATATCGACCGTAAAAAGAAATTACCAGTAACAACTTTACTTCGTGCCATTGGTTTCGAAAGCGATAAAGATATTCTCGAAATCTTTAATTTAGCAGAGGAAGTAAAAGTAAACAAAACAAATCTCAAAAAAGTAACTGGCAGAAAGTTAGCAGCCAGAGTATTAAAATCATGGATGGAGGATTTTGTGGATGAAGATACTGGTGAGGTAACATCCATTGAGAGAAACGAAGTTATCATTGAGCGTGAGACTATTCTTGAACAGGATCACATTGATGAAATACTTGAATCAGGTGTTTCTTACATACTTCTTCACAAAGAAACATCCAATTCGTCTGACTATTCAATTATATACAATACACTGCAGAAAGACCCGAGTAACTCGGAAATTGATGCAGTTCGACATATATACCGTTTGTTACGTACAGCTGAACCTGCCGACGATACAAGTGCACGTGAAGTTATCAACAACCTGTTTTTCTCTGAAAAGAGATATGATCTAGGAGATGTTGGACGTTACAGAATAAATAAAAAACTTAATCTTGATATTGAAGTTGATACTCGTGTTCTAACTAAGGATGACATTATCGAGATTATCAAATATCTTATTGAACTTATCAACTCTAAAGCTGTGGTTGACGACATTGACCACCTGAGCAACAGACGTGTAAGGACGGTAGGAGAACAACTATATACACAATTCGGTGTAGGACTAAACAGAATGGCACGCATTATTCGTGAAAGAATGAACGTACGTGACAATGAAGTGTTTACTCCTATCGATTTGATTAATGCAAAAACAATATCCTCAGTAATAAATACATTCTTTGGAACTAATGCATTATCGCAGTTTATGGACCAGACCAATCCATTGGCTGAAATTACACATAAAAGGCGTTTATCTGCTTTAGGACCTGGTGGATTATCACGTGAACGTGCAGGATTTGAAGTTCGTGACGTACACTTTACTCACTACGGTCGTTTATGTCCGATTGAAACTCCTGAAGGACCGAATATTGGATTAATTTCTTCACTTTGCGTTTATGCCAAAATCAATGATCTTGGATTTATTGAAACACCATATCGTAAAGCAGAAAATGGTGTAGTAAACATCAAAAACGATGAGGTAATATATCTTGCAGCGGAAGAAGAAGAAGATAAAATCATAGCTCAAGGTAATGCTTTACTGGATGATGTTGGTAATTTTGTTAATCCACGTGTTAAGGCTAGACAAGATGCCGACTATCCTGTTGTTGCACCTGAAGAGGTGGAGCTAATGGATGTTTCGCCAATGCAGATTGCTTCAATAGCAGCTTCACTGATTCCATTCCTTGAGCACGACGATGCCAACCGTGCGCTAATGGGTTCTAACATGATGCGCCAGGCAGTTCCTCTAATCAGACCTGAATCTCCAATTGTGGGTACAGGTATTGAAGATAGAGTTATTTTGGACTCACGCACACAGATAGTTTCCGAAGGAAATGGTGAAATTACGTATGTTGACTCAACTACAATCAAGATAAAATATGAACGTAGTGAAGAAGAAGAGTTCACAAGTTTTGAGGACTCTGAAAAAACATATAATATCCCTAAATTCAGAAAAACTAACCAGAACACTACTGTTGACCTGCATCCTATTTGCAAAGTAGGACAAAAAGTAAAAGCAGGTGAAATCTTAACCGAAGGTTATGCAACAGAAAAAGGTGAACTGGCTTTAGGAAAGAACCTAAGGGTAGCATTCATGCCCTGGAAAGGATACAACTTTGAAGATGCTATCGTACTTAGTGAGAGACTTGTTAGCGATGATGTATTTACTTCTATTCACGTGGAAGAATTCTCACTTGAGGTTCGTGAAACAAAACGTGGACTTGAAGAATTAACTTCCGACATTCCAAACGTAAGTGAAGAAGCAACAAAAGATTTAGATGAAAGAGGTATTGTTCGTGTAGGTGCACGAATTAAACCGGGTGATATATTAATTGGTAAAATTACTCCTAAGGGTGAATCAGACCCATCTCCGGAAGAGAAGCTTTTAAGAGCTATTTTCGGAGACAAAGCCGGTGATGTTAAAGATGCTTCACTTAAAGCTTCACCATCATTAAATGGAGTTGTTGTACACACCAATCTTTTCTCAAAAGCTTCTAAGAAAGGAAAGACAAAGCTTTCTAACAAAGCTATTCTCCCTAAACTGGATGAAGAGTATGAAACTAAACTGGAAGATCTTAGAAAACTTCTAATTGAAAAACTACTCAAACTAACTGAAGGTAAAACTTCAGCGGGAGTTAAAGATTATACTAATATTGATGTCGTTCCGAAAGGTGCAAAGTTCACAGTGAAAGTGCTATCTGATATTGATTTTCAATCGGTGCAGTTAAATAAGTGGACTAATGACTCTAACAAGAATGAATCGATACGTGTTACAGTAATCAATTATCTACGAAGGTATAAAGAACTTGATGCAGAACTTAAGCGCAAACGCTTTGACCTAACCATTGGTGATGAACTTCCTTCAGGAATTATGCAAAGTGCTAAAGTTTATGTAGCTAAAAAGCGTAAGATACAGGTTGGTGACAAAATGGCTGGCCGACACGGAAACAAAGGTATTGTTTCTAAGATTGTACGTCAGGAAGACATGCCATTCTTGGCAGACGGAACTCCTGTAGATATTGTGCTTAACCCACTTGGTGTTCCATCACGTATGAACCTTGGACAGATTTTTGAAACAGTTCTTGGTTGGGCCGGAAAACAGTTGGATCTGAAATTCGCAACTCCAATTTTTGATGGAGCACAGCTTGACGATTTAACAGTATGGACGGATAAAGCCGGTGTACCAGCTTTTGGTAAAACATATCTATATGATGGTGGTACCGGTGAGTGCTTCGATCAGCCTGCAACAGTTGGTATTATATACATGCTTAAGCTAGGACACATGGTTGAAGACAAAATGCACTCCCGATCAATTGGTCCATATTCACTTATTACACAACAACCGTTGGGTGGTAAATCGCAATTTGGAGGACAACGTTTTGGAGAAATGGAGGTTTGGGCACTTGAAGCATTTGGTGCTGCTCATATACTTCAGGAGATTCTTACCGTTAAGTCGGATGACGTAATAGGTCGCTCTAAGACCTACGAGTCTATAGTTAAGGGAGAGGCAATGCCTCAACCAGGAATACCGGAGTCTCTAAATGTTCTTATTCATGAACTTCAGGGATTAGGATTAAATATAACTCTCGACTAATATTCACCGGGTTGAAAAGATAATAAAAGCTTTAGAGTTGTTTTATTATCTTCCGGGGAGTTTTTATACATTTACGTATAACTCTTTATAAAGATAATTATGGCATATAGAAAAGAGAATAAAATAAAGAGTAACTTTTCAAAAATTACTATCAGTCTCGCTTCACCAGAGCAGATACTTGAAACTTCATTTGGTGAAGTTTTGAAACCCGAGACCATAAACTACCGTACATATAAACCTGAACGCGACGGTCTGTTTTGCGAACGCATTTTCGGACCTGTTAAAGATTACGAATGTCATTGTGGAAAATACAAACGAATTCGTTATAAAGGTATTGTATGCGACCGATGCGGAGTGGAAGTAACTGAAAAGAAGGTTCGTCGTGAACGTACAGGACATATACATCTTGTTGTACCTGTTGCTCATATATGGTATTTCAGATCACTTCCAAACAAAATTGGTTATCTACTTGGAATTGCTACAAAAAAACTTGACTCAATTATTTATTATGAGCGATATGTAGTGATACAACCAGGTATTCTGGAAGACAAAGTTTCGAGGAGAGACCTTCTCACAGAAGAAGAGTATCTTGATCTGCTTGATACACTTCCAAAAGACAACCAGTTGCTTGAAGACTCAGATCCAAATAAGTTTATCGCTAAAATGGGTGCTGAAGCTCTTCTTGACTTGCTCGAAAGATTAAACTTAGACAAGTTGGCCAATCAGCTTCGTCATAATGCTGATACTGAAACTTCACAGCAACGTAAGAACGAAGCATTGAAACAACTTCAGGTTGTAGAAGCTTTCCGAATATCTAAAAATATAAATAAACCTCAGTGGATGATCATGAAGGTTATCCCTGTAATTCCACCTGATCTGCGTCCGTTAGTTCCATTAGATGGTGGCAGGTTTGCAACATCAGACCTAAACGACCTTTATAGAAGAGTTATCATACGTAACAACCGTCTGAAGAGACTTATAGATATTAAAGCTCCGGATGTAATATTACGTAATGAAAAGCGAATGCTTCAGGAGTCTGTTGACTCATTGTTTGACAACTCACGTAAATCAAGTGCAATTAAGACTGAGTCGAACCGACCATTAAAATCGCTCTCTGACAGTTTAAAAGGGAAACAAGGTCGTTTCCGTCAGAATCTTCTTGGAAAACGTGTCGATTATTCAGCACGCTCGGTAATTGTAGTTGGTCCTGAGCTTAAGATGCATGAGTGCGGTCTTCCAAAAGATATGGCCGCAGAGATTTACAAACCGTTTATTATTAGGAAACTAATTGAAAGAGGAATAGTAAAAACGGTGAAATCTGCCAAAAAGATTGTTGACAGAAAAGAACCGGTAGTATACGACATTCTGGAATTTGTGATGAAAGGACACCCGGTATTACTTAACCGTGCCCCTACCCTTCACAGATTAGGAATTCAAGCTTTCCAGCCTAAACTTATTGAGGGTAAAGCAATTCAATTACATCCTCTTGCATGTACGGCATTTAACGCTGACTTTGATGGTGACCAGATGGCAGTCCACCTTCCATTAGGTAACGAAGCCATTCTTGAGGCCCAGCTGTTAATGCTTGCATCGCATAATATTCTTAACCCTGCAAATGGAGCACCAATCACCGTTCCTTCTCAGGATATGGTTCTTGGATTATATTATATCACAAAAATTCGTCCCGGAGCAAAAGGTGAAGGACTCTACTTCTATGGAGAAGAAGAAGCTATCATTGCATACAACGAAGGTGCTGTTGATATTCACGCACTTGTAAAAGTGGTTGTTGATGACATTGATGAAGATGGAAACCCCATCCGCAAGATGTACGAAACTTCGGTTGGTAGAGTTATCACAAACGAAGCTATACCTAAGGAAGTTGGTTATGTTAATGAGCTTTTATCAAAGAAATCCTTACGAGATATTATTGGTAAAGTTATTAAAGCTTGTGGTGTAGCCAGAACAGCAGAATATCTTGATGATATTAAAGATCTTGGATACAAAATGGCATTCCAGGGCGGACTATCCTTTAATCTTGAAGACGTGATTATTCCTGTAGAAAAGGATTCACTTATACAAGAAGGATATTCTGAAGTTGAGCAGATTATGGATAACTATAACATGGGATTCATTACCTATAATGAACGTTATAACCAGATTATCGACACTTGGACGCACATCAACTCAAAGCTATCCAACGTACTGATGAAGCAGCTATCAGAAGATGACCAGGGCTTCAACTCAGTATATATGATGCTTGATTCTGGAGCTAGAGGTTCGCGTGAACAGATTCGCCAGTTATCAGGTATGAGAGGTTTGATGGCTAAGCCACAGAAGAGCGGTGCTGAGGGCGCTCAGATTATTGAGAACCCAATTCTTGCAAACTTCAAAGAGGGACTATCTGTACTTGAGTACTTTATATCAACTCACGGTGCACGTAAGGGTCTTGCCGACACTGCACTTAAGACTGCAGACGCCGGTTACCTCACTCGTCGTTTGGTTGACGTTTCTCAGGATGTTATTGTTAATGAAGTTGACTGTGGTACATTGCGTGGTCTCACTGCCACTGCAATTAAAAATAATGAAGAAATAATTGCTTCTCTATATGAACGTATACTTGGTAGAGTATCTGTTCATGATGTACAACACCCAAATACAGGTGAAATACTTATTCATTCAGGAGAAGAAATTACAGAAGACATAGCTAAAAAGATAGACCAATCGCCGATTGAAAGAGTTGAAATTCGCTCGGTATTAACATGCGAATCATCTCATGGAGTATGTGCCAAATGTTATGGCCGAAATCTTGCAACCGGCCATATGGTTCAAAGGGGCGAAGCTGTTGGTGTTATTGCTGCCCAATCTATTGGTGAGCCAGGTACACAGCTTACTCTTCGTACATTCCACGTGGGAGGTATTGCCTCCAACATTGCTTCAGAAAGCCGTATTGTAACAAAATATGACGGTATAATTGAGTTCGACGAACTTAGATTTGTTGAAGCAACCGATGTGGAAGGGAAAGTTCACAAGGTTGTGGTAAGTCGTTTATGCGAAATGCGTATAATTGATCCTAACACAAAAATCGTACTTGTTTCTCACAACGTACCTTATGGCTCTAAGCTATATTTCGGTCAGGGAGACAAAATTAAGAAAGGTGATTTAATATGTGAGTGGGATCCATTTAACGCAGTTATAGTTTCTGAAGCTACCGGTAAAATCAAGTTTGAAAACTTCACAGAAAACTTAACATACAAAGTTGAGTCTGATGAGCAAACAGGATTAAAGGAAAGAGTTATTATTGAATCGAGAGACAAAACAAAAGCTCCATCGGCTCACATTGTTAATGACAATGACGATATACTTCGTAGCTACACATTACCACTTGGCTCTCACATTGTTAAGAGTGAATATGATGATGTAAAGGCAGGTGATATTCTTGTAAAAATCCCTCGTGCGGTTGGTAAAACCGGCGACATCACAGGTGGTCTGCCAAGAGTAACCGAGCTATTTGAAGCTCGTAACCCTTCAAACCCTGCTGTAGTAACTGAAATTGACGGTGAAGTTTCATTTGGTAAAATTAAGCGAGGCAATCAGGAGATATCTGTTACTTCAAAAACCGGAGAGTCGAAAAAATATATGGTGCCATTATCAAAACAGATACTGGTACAGGAAAACGACTATATCCGTGCCGGTATGGCACTTTCGGAAGGTGCAATTACGCCTGCCGATATTCTAGCCATTAAAGGGCCAACCGCAGTACAGGAGTACATTGTAAATGAGGTTCAGGATGTTTATAGACTTCAGGGAGTTAAGATTAACGATAAGCACTTTGAAGTTATTGTTCGCCAAATGATGCGTAAAGTAGAAGTAGTTGATCCGGGTGACACCAGATTCCTTGAGCAGCAATTGGTTGATAAACACGAGATAATGGAAGAGAACGATCGTATCTGGGGTAAAAAGGTGATAGTCAACGCAGGCGATTCACAAATCTTTGAACCCGGACAAATTGTTACTGTTCGTAAACTTCGTGATGAGAACAGCTCACTTAAGCGTCGCGACCTAAAACTTGTAGAATCCAGAGACGCCGTTGCTGCAACAGCAAATCAGGTATTACAAGGAATTACTCGTGCAGCATTACAGACAACAAGCTTTATGTCTGCTGCGTCATTCCAGGAGACAACAAAAGTTTTAAATGAAGCCGCCATTAATGGTAAGGTAGATACACTTGAAGGTCTGAAGGAAAACGTAATTTGTGGTCACCTCATACCCGCAGGTACAGGTCAGAGAGAATTCGAAAAGCTGATAGTTGGTTCTAAGGAAGACTTCGAAAAGCTAAATGCCAACAAACGTTCAAACCTGTTTCAGGAAGTAACTGACTAGTAGAATTATCTGCTAACATATAAATATTAATCCCCCGTTATAGAAAATATAGCGGGGGATTTTTTTTATTACTAAACTAAGTCAAACTTAACATCAAGCCATATAAACATACTTACTATTGACCTGTAATCTTTTTTAGATACTCATATGTGGCTTGTTGAGCCCGAATAGGCGAAGCATCCTGCGGAGCTAAGTCACGTTTAAATATATTCTGAAGTTCTTCATCAACCCACACAGCGCTTTGATTATCCGCAAGCTGAATCTTCAGAATATCTATAATCTGACGCTTAAGCAGATCTGAATAAACAGGAAATGCAACCTCAATACGACGGTGAAGATTTCGTTGCATCCAATCGGCCGATGCCAGATAAATATCCTCTTCCCCCTCATTAAAGAAATACCACACCCTCGCATGCTCCAGATAAGCATCAACAATTCGTGTTACAGAAATATTCTTGCTAAATGATTGATTTGGAATCAGGCAGCAAATACCACGAATAATAAGATCAATTTTCACTCCCGCCTCACTTGCACGATAAAGCTCCCTTATCATTCCTTTATCTTCAAGACTATTCATCTTCAAAATAATATGTCCGATACCACCACTCTTAACATGCTCAATCTCTCTCTCAATCATATGATGAATTGCAGGCAACATATTAAACTGAGTTACAAGCAAATGCTTGAAATCATTCATATGCGGTTTACCTTCAAGCACTCTAAAAACTTCATCGATATCTTTTATTATCTCCTTGTTAGATGTAAGCAACCCCTTATCAGAATATATCCTTGCAGTCTTTTCATTAAAATTGCCGGTCCCGAGGTAAGCATAACCTTTTAGAGGATCCTTAGGATCATTACTACGTTTACGAACATAAGCAAGTTTAGCATGCACTTTAAGTCCCGGCAAGCTATATATTATTTTCACCCCGGCCTGCTGCATAAGCTCAGAAGACAAATAGTTGTTCTCCTCATCAAACCTGGCTTTCAACTCAACAAAAACTGTAACCTTCTTACCATTCTTTGCCGCACTTATCAAACTGTTTATAACAGCAGAATTCTCTGCTACCCTATATTGAGTGACTTTAATTTCAAGCACCTTTGGGTCGAAAGCAGCCTGCATCAAAAACCTTAAAAGGTAATCAAACGACTGGTATGGAAAATGCAGCAACACATCCTGCTTTCTTAACACACGTAGAACAGAGTTATTCGACTCAAATTCAGGGGCTCGCAATGGTTCCGGAAGCTTCTGCTTTAAAGAATTACCAACAGGATTAGGCAAATCAGCCAGGTCAGCCAGATTTAAATACTTACCCGAAGGCAGTAACTCCTCTTCTTCAATCTCATACGACTCACATAGATATTTAAGAAAATAGTCAGGTATATCTTTATCATACTGAAATCGTGTAACAGCTCCAATCTTCCGTTTTCGCACTTTTCGTAATATTTTTTCCGCAATATCCTTCTGGTCCTCATCCTCTAAAGAGAAATCAGCGTCACGAGATATCTTAACACTAAAACAATCCACAATATCATACCCCGGAAACACACTTTTCAGATTTGCCTTAATCACATCATCTATAAACATTATATAGTAATTTCCATCATGCCGGGGCAATTCTATAAACCTGGGGATTCTGGTATATGGTATTTTCATTATGGCATATGTGTAGTTCTCGGGACTAACCTCAATCTTCTTCTTTTTCTTCAGCAAACTTATAGTCTGGTAAATCCTCCCGTCCTGAATAAAAGAATGTATATCATCCTTTTGAATCATCATAGGTTGAAGATACGGAAATACCTCTTCATTAAAGTACTTCTCAACATAGGTCTGGTGCACCGGTTCAACCTGATGAGTCTGATATAAAATTATTTTATTCCTCTTCAGTTCAGGCAGAATAGAATCATTAAAAATCCGGTAATACTCCTTCTCCTGAGCTGTAACTTCACTATTTATCTGAGCTATTGTCTCCAACGCTTCTTCCACAGACTCATCCCTGTTTATACTTTCAAGCAAAGAGCTATGATATCCGGATACCCGAATCTTGTAAAACTCCTCCAGGTTTGAAGAATAAATAGAAAGAAATTTAATTCTCTCGTATATAGGCAAGCGTTCATCTTTAGCTTCAAGCAATACTCTGTAATTAAAAGACAGCCAGCTAATATCTCGCTTATGAAAAGAATATTGATTACTACTCATTATAAAAGGTTTGCTTATGAATATTCAACTTCAAAAATAATAAAAAACCCGTATATTTGCATCAAAGAAGTGTAAAATGAAAAGAATCGGGCTCTTGTCTGACACACACGGCCACTGGGATAATAAATTTGAGACCTATTTTGATTCATGCGATGAAATATGGCATGCAGGTGATATAGGTTCAGTTGCAATTGCCGAGAAGTTTGAGTCGCTTAAACCATTCCGTGCCGTTTTTGGCAATATCGATGACAATAAAACAAGACTTCAGTATCCTGAAACAACCAGGTTTACTATTGAAGATGTAGATGTTTTAATGACACACATAGGAGGTTATCCCGGTCGGTATGACCCAATAATACGATCACAGTTGACTTCAAATCCTCCAAAATTATTTATTTGCGGACACTCACATATCCTGAAAGTCATGTATGATAAAAAGCTTGAATGTCTGCATATGAATCCCGGAGCCGCCGGCATATATGGTTTTCATAAGATTCGTACAATACTCAGATTTATAATAGACGGCAGCAATATTAAAGATTTAGAAGTTATAGAGCTGAGAGATTAATGCTCAACCTCAACAGAATCAGACAAAAATTTATTTTCATTCTAATAATATCACACTTTTAAGTAACTTTGCAGTCAAAATAAAAGAGATATGATTTCATTTTTTAAAACCCCCTCACAAAGCATAATTGCTGTGGAAACAACAGCAGCTTTCACTCCCGAAACAACTCGTAAACTAACATGGCTTTTTGGAGACGCAGAAACTCTGAACAGTGATAAAATAGAACAACAATATATTGGTCCCCGTCGCGAAATGATTACCCCCTGGAGCACATGTGCTGTAGAAATCACCCGCAACATGGGAATTGAAGGTATATCACGTATCGAGGAATACTTTCCCATAATCGAATCAGCAGAATTCAATTTCGACCCAATGCTTCAAAGAAAATATGAGGCGCTGGATCAGTCTGTTTTTGCTATCGAAGGTCAGCCCGAAGAGATTCTATATATCGAGGATATAGCTTCATACAACGAATCCGAAGGTCTGGCAATGAGCGAGGATGAAATCATATACTTAGAAGACATAAGTAAAAAGATAGGCCGCAAACTCACCGACAGTGAAGTATTCGGCTTTTCGCAAGTAAACTCAGAGCATTGTCGCCACAAAATCTTCAACGGTAAATTCATAATTGATGGCGAAGAGAAGGAGATGTCCCTGTTTCAATTAATTAAAAAAACCTCTGCAGTAAATCCAAATACACTCATTTCGGCATATAAAGATAATGTTGCATTCATACAGGGACCAGCCGTAGAGCAGTTTATCCCTGCAAGTGGCGACAAGCCGGATTTCTTCAAAACAAAAGAAATTGAAAGTGTACTTTCATTAAAAGCAGAAACACATAACTTCCCAACCACAGTAGAACCGTTTTATGGTGCATCCACAGGTACAGGGGGCGAGATCCGCGACCGCCTTGCGGGTGGCAAGGGCTCAATACCTATTGCCGGAACAGCAGTTTATATGACCTCCTACCCTCGTTTAGAGGATGGCAGACCGTGGGAACAATCATTTCCCGCACGCAACTGGCTATACCAAACTCCCGAACAAATTCTTCTGAAAGCATCAAACGGAGCTTCAGATTTTGGAAATAAGTTCGGACAACCACTTATTTGCGGTTCGGTACTTACATTCGAACATGCCAAAAACGAGAAGAAGTTTGGCTATGACAAGGTAATCATGCTTGCCGGTGGTATTGGTTATGCCAATAAGCGCGACGCAAAAAAAGGAGAACCAAAAAGTGGCGAGAAAATAATTGTAATGGGTGGTGACAACTACCGCATCGGAATGGGAGGAGGAGCAGTATCATCAGTAAACACAGGTGAGTTCTCCGAAGGCATTGAACTCAATGCAATACAGCGTGCCAACCCCGAAATGCAGAAGAGGGTATCAAACGTGATCCGCTCATTGGCAGAGTCGGACGATAACCCTATTGTTTCTATTCACGACCATGGTGCAGGCGGACATCTAAACTGCCTTTCAGAGATTGTTGAAGACACCGGAGGTGTTATTGAAATAGATAAACTTCCTGTTGGAGATAAAACCCTTTCAGCAAAAGAAATTGTAGGCAACGAAAGCCAGGAGCGTATGGGCTTATTAGTTGAGCAGAAAGATATTGAGAGAATCGAAAAGATTGCTTCCCGTGAGCAGGCTCCACTTTATGTTGTTGGCGAAACAACAGGTGATATGAAGCTTGTCTTTAAACAGGCAGACGGACTCAAGCCTATCGATATGGAGTTAAGCGATTTCTTTGGCAAGACTCCCGAAACGGTAATGGAAGACAGCTCTGTAAAGGACAGTTACTCATCTCCTGCTTATGATCAGGAGATGCTCGAAACATACATTAAGAATGTCCTTAAGCTGGAGTCTGTGGCATGTAAAGACTGGCTCACTAATAAAGTAGACCGTTCGGTTACAGGCAAAATAGCCCGTCAACAGACACAGGGCGAAATACAATTACCACTTAGCGACTGTGGCGCAATTGCACTCGATTACAGAGGCTTTGCAGGCATGGCAACCTCTATCGGACATGCTCCTCAGGTAGCAATGATTGACCCTGCAGCGGGCTCGGTAATGGCAGTTGCAGAAACTCTCACCAACATCGTATTTGCACCTCTCACCAACGGCATTCAGAGCGTTTCGCTAAGTGCCAACTGGATGTGGCCTTGCCGTAATCCGGGCGAAGATGCAAGACTATATAAGGCTGTTGAAGCATGTTCTGATTTTGCTTGCGATCTGGGAATCAATATTCCTACCGGTAAGGACTCACTCTCAATGACACAGAAATATGGCGAAGAGAAGGTGTTCTCACCCGGAACAGTTATAATTTCGGCTGCAGCTGAAGTTAAGAACATCAGAAAAATTGTTTCACCTGTTCTTGCATACATAAAAGGAACATATCTCTATTATGTAGATTTCTCGCTCGACACTCTTAAGCTTGGCGGATCTGCGTTCGCACAGACTTTCAGTAAAGTTGGCGACGAAGCTCCTTCAGTAACAGATTCGGAATACTTCAAAAATGCATTTGCAGCGGTTCAGGAGCTTGTTAACCGCGGACTCATTCTTGCAGGACACGATATCTCTGCCGGTGGCATGGTAACAACATTGTTAGAAATGTGCTTTGCTAATCCGCAAGGAGGACTCGAAGCGAGGCTTGATAAGATTCGTCACTCCGACTTAATAAAGGTTCTTTTCTCAGAGAACCCGGGAGTTATTATTCAGGTTAAGCATCACCGACTTGTTGAAAAGATTCTCAACGACTACGGATTGGGGTTTGCTATTGTTGCTCGTCCAATCGAAGATCGCAAACTAATTATATCAAAAGATGAGTTCCATCGCGAGTTTGATATTGATGAGCTGAGGGATGTATGGTATAAGACTTCATACCTGATGGATAAGCAGCAAAGTGGCGAAGAGCATGCAGATAAAAGATACAACAACTATAAAGTTCAACCACTCCGGTTCAACATCAACCCTGAGTTTACCGGAAAGATGGAAGACCTGGGTTTAGACCCCAACCGTAAGGAAAGATCGGGGCTAACTGCCGCTATCATCCGTGAGAAAGGCACAAATGGTGAGCGCGAAATGGCATACGCACTTTATCTTGCAGGGTTTGATGTGAAAGATGTTCACATGACAGATCTCACCTCAGGCCGTGAAACTCTTGAGGATGTTCAAATAGCAGTATTCTGCGGCGGATTCTCCAACTCCGACGTGCTTGGCTCAGCAAAAGGCTGGGCAGGAGGCTTCAAATACAACGAAAAGGCTAAATCTTCACTCCGAAACTTCTTTGCAAGAAAGAACACTCTAAGCCTTGGAGTTTGCAATGGTTGCCAGTTGTTAATGGAACTGGGACTTATTTTCCCTGAGCTTGGTCAGGATCACCCAAAGATGCAATTAAATGCTTCCGGCAAGTTCGAATCAACATTCGTAAGTCTGGAAATTCCTGAAAACAACTCAGTGATGCTTAAATCCCTCGAAGGAAGTAAGCTCGGCATTTGGGTAGCACACGGCGAGGGTCGTTTTGATTTGCCCGGCAATGAATCTCAATACAATATTGCAGCAAAATTTGCTTATGACGAGTATCCCGGCAATCCAAACGGGTCCGACTTCTCCGCAGCGGCAGTCAGCTCAAAAGATGGAAGGCACCTTGCAATGATGCCCCATCTAGAAAGAACTATATTCCCTTGGCAAAATGCCCACTACCCGTTTGAGTACCGCAAGCATGAGGTAACACCTTGGGTTGAAGCATTTATAAATGCAAGAGAATGGCTTAAGGAGAATAAATAATATTTACTCCTCTGCCGGATTACCCACTTTACCCATAAACAGAAGGCATCCTGTTGAGTTTTCCCGTATCTGGAATACAAACGGGCGATTTAAAACAACAGGCTTAAACAGTGCAGATGTTTCACCTTTTACAACAGTAACTGCTGCAGCTTCTGCCCCTTTCTCGTTCACTTCAATGAAGGTGTGCTGTTCTACTTTGGAAATGTGCATAAGCACATCCTCAAAAGCTCCCGAGTAATCAGCTTCTCCCGAGAAAGTCTTTTCCATACCCATTTTTGTCAGCACATCATTTAAAGAATTGTTGTAGGCAATTTTGAATTTAGGCATAAACAGATTAATTGCGTCATGCTCCCATTTGCCCATAGACGTCTGGAAACCCGGAGTAGCCAATTCTTCTGCCATCTCATATAACGAAACTCCGTCCTTAGGCAAGTATAATCGCATGCTATAGGCATTATTTCCAAAAGGAAGTGACACACCGGTAAACACCTCATTTTCTATATTGAATAGATGTTTACTCTGATTCATCATCGGAACCATGGTTTTACTTCCATCATCAAGCGTGAACTCCATTTGCCTTGTGTCACTCTCTTCAAATTTATATCCCTTCACCCACTCACCTTTAAAATAGAGTGCATTCATCAGATAAATTAAATCATCTGAGCTAGTCTCTCCTATCACATTATTTATCAAATCATTGGTGTTATCGGAACACCATTGGTTCATCACATTCTTTGTGTTTGGTAAAGAGAAATCCACTCCTCTTACCTCGGCATTATGCCATTTTTCGGTAATCTCCTTAAAATCGTTATTTAACGTAGCATCTTTATTGTACCATATAGAATTTGCAATAGCTAATTTAGTCAAAGGATCAATATCTAACAGCGCATCCCTCATTTTTTTGAAATAGCCATTCAGATCGTCGCCGTTTGCTCCGTCAAATCCCATTACAGTTTCAATTTCAGTTTTAGTATCTCCCACAGCACCGTTCCACAACATTGCCAGTGCATTATTCAGGCTGTAGGGAGAAATCATAAAGTTCGTTTTGTTCACATCCTCTGCATGCTCCTCCATCATTAATGCAAAGAACTTTGTGCCCAAGTCGGCACTTAATTCCGCAATACGCGCTTCGGCATTAGTTAATTCAATTGCTTCGGCAGTATCAATCGGGTCATCATCATTCCCATTGTGTATTACCTCATTCTCGCACGACCACAAGAAAAAAGTACAACACAAAATTGTAATAAAAAAATAAAATGTAGATTTCATCGTAGTATAAATTTTAAAAGTTGATTATCATTTAAAGAGTAATTCTTAAATTAAACTCTTCAATTATAATAGCAATCCTATGAAACAGAATAGCAAGAACAAAGAATACTTTTTAAGGTAAAAGTTCATTTACATATTTCAGGTTATTTAATGATTAATAACCCGAAAGATAAAACTTTACAATAAATAAATAAAATATTTTAAAGCAAAACTTAGTTGTATTATGTTAAATACAGCATTTTACGACTTTTTTATTTATTCATTATCAACAATTTATTATGATCATCTAATTTTATTGTACTGAAACTTCATGTGAGGTTGTTTACATCAATTATGAAAATCACAATAAAAAGTATACTTTTGTACTGTACGCAAGCAAGTGGCTTAAAGAGAAGAACTGAAAAGAAAAATATATTGAAACCAATTTTTGACTATCAACTAAAAGTGCGTGATTACGAGTGTGATGCACAAGGGCATGTTAACAACGCCAACTATCAACACTATTTTGAAGTAACCCGACATGAATTCATGGAAAAGGTGGGACTTAATTTTCATCAGCTCCACCTTGAGGGAATCGACCCCGTAGTTTCAAGAGTACAAATTCGTTACAAAATCCCTCTGGTAGGGATGGATGAATTCATATGTACTGTATCCCGTATCGAGAGAGTAAATGTAAAGTATGTTTTTCATCAGGAGATCATAAGACTCTCCGACAATGTTCTTTGCGCCAAAGCCAAGATAGAGGTTGTAAGCCTTGTTAACGGAAAACTTTCAGAACCGGCTGTTTTTGATGAGGCTTTTAAAGATTATATTTAATCAATTCAAAATCACAACAGGAGTCTGTAACAACATTATATCAAACATTAATAGAATAAACAGTTAAATTGACGGACAAATCTTTATACCAGATAGCACTTACACAAATTAAAGGTGTTGGGGTCACGCTTGCTCGCAACCTGATGCAAGTAATGGGAGATGAAGAAGCAGTCTTTAAAGACAGCTCTTCTAAATTAAGCACAATCCCCCGCATCTCAAGACGATTAATAGAAGAAATCAGAAACAGCGAAGTTCTCAGAAGCGCCGAAGAAGAGCTTGAGTTTGTTATGAAAAACAACCTCCAAATTCACTTCTTCACTAATGAAAACTACCCCAAACGGCTAATAAACTGCGTTGATGCACCCATACTTTTGTATTCAAAGGGAAACACTGATCTTAATATAGAAAAAACTATCAGTATTATCGGTACACGAAACTCAACCAGATACGGACAGGATTATTGTAATGAGTTTGTAGAAAAAATAGCGGAAAAGTTTCCTGAGATTCAAATAATAAGCGGACTTGCTTACGGCATTGACATCTTCGCTCACAGGGCAGCAATTAAAAATGACCTGTCTACTGTTGCCGTTCTTGCCCACGGCTTAGACAGAATATATCCGCACGTACACAGGCAAACGGCAATTGATATGTTAGAAAAAGGGGCATTGCTCACAGAGTTCCCAAGCAAAACTAACCCCGACAAGCATAATTTTGTAAGGCGCAACCGGATAGTGGCAGGCATGTCTGATGCAGTTATAGTTGTGGAATCTCAAACCAAAGGGGGCTCACTTATTACTGCAGATATTGCAAATTCTTACTTTAGAGAAGTATTTGCTGTGCCGGGGCGGATAAGTGATAATATGTCAAGCGGATGTAATAAACTAATCGCAGAAAACAAAGCTAATCTGCTTCAGGGAATTGATGAATTTATCAGCCATATGGGATGGGAGTTGAATAAAAAGAGTACTGAGAAAACCCCCGTGCAAAAAGAGCTGTTTACTGATCTCACCGAAGATGAGCAAAAAATATACAACAGTCTTAAAGAAAACGGACCAATGCAGGTAAACGCGCTTGCCATTGAGTTAAACACGCCACTCTCAGAGATTTTCATGACTCTGCTTGAGTTGGAAATGAAAAATTTAATACAATCACTTCCGGGAGGATTATATCAATTGGTATAGTTTTTTTTCATACCTTTGATAAGTTTGAATCAAGACAAAGTACTGAAAATAAAGAATAAATAAATAACCATTTACTACAGATTTTAATATGGCAGAAGATAAAGAAACAAAGAGTAAAGAGCAGAACAGCGAAAAACTAAAAGCATTGCGTGCTGCGATGGATAAGATTGAGAAAACATACGGCAAAGGCTCAATTATGAAGATGGGTGACGAGAAAATAGAAGAGATACCTGTCATCTCAACCGGCTCTATCAGCCTTAACGTAGCTTTAGGTGTGGGTGGTTATCCCAGAGGAAGAGTTATTGAAATATACGGACCCGAATCATCAGGAAAAACTACTCTTGCAATTCATGCAATTGCAGAAGCACAAAAAATTGGTGGTGTAGCTGCTTTTATTGATGCAGAGCATGCATTCGACCGCTTTTATGCTGAAAAGTTAGGCGTTAACACTGACGATTTACTTATATCTCAGCCCAGCAGCGGTGAAGAGGCTCTCGAAATTGCCGAACAGCTAATCCGTTCGGCAGCAGTTGATATAATTGTAATCGACTCAGTTGCAGCTCTTACTCCAAAAAAAGAGATTGAGGGTGAAATGGGCGACGCAAATGTTGGTCTTCAGGCCCGACTCATGTCGCAGGCCCTAAGAAAGCTAACTTCAGCAATTAGCAAAACCAACACAACCTGTATATTCATTAACCAGCTGCGCGAAAAGATTGGCGTAATGTTTGGTAACCCCGAAACAACAACAGGAGGTAATGCACTTAAATTCTACTCTTCCGTAAGACTCGATATCAGAGGTAATGGAACTCCAATCAAGGATGGGGATGAACAAATTGGAAGACCAACGCGTGTGAGAGTTGTAAAGAATAAAGTTGCTCCACCATTCAAGAAAGCAGAATTCGACATTATGTATGGCGAAGGCATTTCTCGTACAGGTGAAATTATCGATATAGCATCTGAGTTGGATATTGTTAAAAAGAGCGGCTCATGGTATAGTTATAAAGATGCAAAACTCGGACAGGGCCGAGATGCTGCTAAAATTGCAGTAAGAGACAACCCCGAACTCTTCGAAGAGCTTGAAGGTCTCATTTATGAAGCATTAAAAGAAAAGAAATAATAATCATTTAAAAGGGCTGTTCCAAAAGAGCAGCTCTTTTTTTGCGGCAAAAATAGAACTAAGAAAAAAACTAATTTAAAACGCAGACCGAACACCTTCGGGTATATTAGAATAAACAATATTATTCAATTTCATTTCTATCATCTTCAACTTTATCACATGCGATAAAGCTAAAAGTAAAAAAACATAAAATCAAAACCCTTAAAGTTGTTTTCATAATAAATAATTAATGATCAAAGATTTAAATTATTTCAAAGATTGAGGGCTGTCACTAAGTACATCGACAACCCTCCAATCAAAAAAG
>CAZYNA010000050.1:0-11415 GCA_964648775.1 uncultured Proteiniphilum sp.
CTTACATCATAATCATCATAAAACCCACGCTCTTGTCTGGTCCATTTTCCATCCCATGCATTCACAGGATGATCTTCATAACAAGGCTCCAGGTCCATCATCGGCTTACTCGGTTTTAGCTTCAGACCTTCACGTATTGTTTCCCAAGGTTTAGGATCCATGCCACCATGCCCACTTTGCAGCGAATGCATATCTAGCCACTCTTCATCAGGAAAAAAGGCGGTTGTTTCGGGCCATCCTGTGTGGTACGTGATAAATACATCATTGTTGTAAGCCTCTTCAATAGCTCTTGCCATGGCTCGCCAAACAGGCCTGTCGTCGTGACTCAATCCATCTCTTTCATAAACAGCAGTACGGTCGCCCCCCAGAATCCAGATTATATTCCATTGATTTCTGTATCGTTCCGCCAGTTTTTTAGCATAATCATATGCTGCATCCGGGTTATTATTGAAAATCATTGGTCCGTCCCCCCAATTATAAGCAACCTTATCGCCCCATGTTGGAAGAAGTCCGATATACATATCCCTTTTAGCCGCTTCATTTATTACGAAGTCAACATGATCCCAGTAATCGTATTCACCTTCTGTTTCATGTTTGCTTACCGGAGTTACTGCCCACTCCAAAGACTCGAGGTCGGTAAACGGTAAAGCCCCATACCTATTCGGAACTCGCAAACCATCAAGTTCTGCAAGTGCAACTGCCATTATCACATTAAATTCCTGTTTCTGTCTGGTGTTCAGGTAATGAATAGCCTCTTCGCGTGTTAAGCGATGAAAAAGTTCCCAGCCTGTATCGGCAAGCATAAAGAAAGGTTTACCATCTTCTTTGGTAACAAGGTAACTACCGGTGGGGTCAACGTCAATTTGACACTGCAATGTTGATATACAGACAATCACACAGATTAATAACAAAACATATTTTTTCATAGGTTGATATATTACGCTATAGGTTGATATATTATGTTTGTAACATTAATTCACAAATATAATTTTTTTATTCTAATAGCACGACAAAATTGAGACTAAGTTTCTACCTGAGTTTAACCGATTTATCAAACATTTTTGTAAGTTTGTGATAATAAATACTCATAAGTAAATTAAAACAAACATATGAAAATGAAAAAGATCATACTTTTAATTACAACAGTTATGTTTAGTATAGCAGGGATAGCTCAGCAGACAGAGCGTAATATTTCAATTATACCTGAGCCTGTTTCATTAACTAAGAAAGGCGGACACTATGTGTTGCCCGACGAGGTGGTAGTTTCTGTTTCTACAAAAGAAGGGACAGAACTTGTTACCGATTTGCTGAAGGAGAAGCTTTCTCTGTCTCCCGGAAAAAGGGTGGATGTGAAGGTTAATGCTTCTGATGCCAACATAGACCTTGTTATCAATAGCAACAGAAATGCTGATATTGGTGATGAAGGATATGTTTTGAATGTTACAGGAGACAAGGTTACGGTGCAGGCAAATAAACCGGCGGGACTCCTATATGGTGTACAGTCGCTGCTTCAGCTGCTCCCTCCTCAGATAGAAAGTAATAAGATTGAAGAGAATGTATCGTGGCAAGTGCCGCAGGTAGAGATTGTTGACTACCCGAGAATGGGATGGAGAGGCCTGATGCTGGATGTATCCCGACATTTCTTTACTGTGGATGAAGTGAAACAGTATATAGATAATATGGTAAAGTATAAGTACAATATATTTCATTGGCATCTAACTGACGACGAGGGCTGGCGTATAGAGATCAAGAGTTTGCCGAAGCTTACCGAAGTAGGGGCTTGGCGTACAGAGCAGATTGGCTGGTTTGGAGATTTCTCTCAGCCCGATCCGGATGCACCTAAAAACTATGGAGGTTTTTATACTCAGGAGGAGATAAAAGATGTTGTGAACTATGCGCTTGAAAGGAATATTCAGATTATGCCCGAAATTGATATGCCCGGGCACAGCTCCTCTATTCTGGCTGCTTATCCTGAATTGGCGTGCTTCCCTGAAAGTGGTGATCATTTTGTCAGAACCGGAGCTCCTTTCCTCGATTGGACAACCGGTGGTCGCCCCGCTGCTTTTTTTGAGAACACTCTAAATCCTGCCGATGAAAAAGTGTATGAGTTTGTTGACAAGGTCATTACTGAAGTGGCAGAACTGTTTCCGTTTGATTATATTCATACCGGTGGAGATGAAGCTCCTTATACTTTCTGGGAAAAAAGCGACGATGTAAAATCGCTTATGGAGCGCGAAGGACTTGAGAATATGGCTGAAGTACAGTCTTATTTCGGTCACAGAGTTGAAGAGATAATACTTTCGAAAGGTAAAAAAATGATGGGTTGGGATGAGATTCTTGAAGGCGGCATTTCGCCGTCAACCGCTCTTATGAGCTGGCGTGGTCCCGGGTTCGGAATTGAAGCCTCAAAATCAGGACATAATGTTGTAATGAGTCCCAATAACTTTGTTTATATAGATTATATGCAGGGTGACATTGCTACAGAGCCAAGAGTATATGCATCACTTAGACTGAATCAGACCTACAAGTTTGACCCGGTTCCTGAAGGAGCTGATGCCAATTTTATTTTGGGTGGACAGGCAAATCTTTGGACTGAGCAAATATACAATATTCGTCAGGCTGAGTACATGACATGGCCAAGAGGATTTGCTGTGGCAGAATCAGTATGGTCGCCCGCTGAAAACAAGAACTGGGACAGGTTTGTTGCTAAAACAGAAGATCATTTTGTTAGATTAGATTATGCACAAACAAAATACTCACCTGCAATGTACGACCCCATTGTACGTGTAGAAAAAGAGGGCGAAGACTATTTTGTGACGCTGACAACAGAAATTAGCGGACTTGATATTTATACCAGTTTCGATGCCTCACATCCTGATAATTTTTATCCTAAATATACTGAAGCACAGAAAGTGCCTAAGGATGCTGTTTTGATGAGAATTATCACATACAGAGATGATAAGCCTATTGGACGCATGATGACAATTACGACTGAAGATCTTAAAAAAAGAGTGAGATAGATAGTTGTATAATAATAAGTAAATCATTAACTTTGCGCCGCTTTTTGAGAAGCTCCCGTGTGATGGGAAATAAAGAAAGCACTTTATTTTGAGTAACACAAACAATTTTAAAAAATGAAAACATTTGAATTAAAAGGCGAGATCAGAAACGATTTCGGAAAAAAAGCGGCAAGAACGTACCGCAGCGAGGGGTTGATTCCCTGCATTTTATATGGTGGAAAAGACAGTGAGAACGTAAATTTTGTAGTTAAGCAAAATGCTGTTCGCAACTTGATTTATACCCCCGAAGTATTTCTGGTTGACATCAACCTTGGAGATAAGAAATATAAATCGATCCTGAAGGATGCACAGTTTCACCCTGTAAAGGATGACGTGCTACATCTTGATTTCATTCATGTATTTGATAATATCCCTGTAGTAATAGACATACCTGTACGTCTGAAAGGATTGGCAGCCGGTGTGAAAGCGGGTGGTAAGATTTCTCTCGACTCAAGAAAACTGAAAGTTAAAGCATTAGCAGAAAACCTGCCTGAGGAGTTAGTTGTAGATGTTACAAAACTGGCTTTAGGAAAATCTATACAGGTTGGTCAGCTTAAATTTGAAGGACTTGAGCTTCTTAACTCGAAAGATGCTGTTGTTTGTCGCGTTCAACTGACACGTGCTGCAAGAGGTGAAGCTTCCAGAGCAGATGAGGATCTTGATGAAGATACAACAGAAGGAGAAGAGTCTGCAGAAGGAGCAGAAGAGTAAATGAATAGATAATGAAATATTTGATAGCGGGATTGGGCAATATCGGAGCCGATTATGAGCAAACCCGCCACAATATAGGCTTTATGGTATTGGACGCTTTAGCTAAGGCGTCCAATGCTGTTTTTGAGGATAAACGTTATGGGTTTGTGGCTACAATGCGACTGAAGAATAAATCGCTTATACTGCTTAAACCGTCGACCTTTATGAACCTCAGCGGTAATGCTATACGCTACTGGCTACAGAAAGAGAAGATTGAAAACAAGAACCTGCTTGTTGTAGTAGACGATCTTGCATTGCCTTTCGGGACGCTGCGACTGAAGCCGGGAGGAAGTGATGCGGGGCATAACGGACTCAGACATATTCAGGGATTAATCGGACAGAATTATCCACGATTGAGGTTTGGAATTGGCAGCGAGTTCCCCAGAGGAGCACAGGTGAACTATGTACTTGATGAGTTTTCGGATGAGGAGAAGGTTGAACTACCGACACTCATCGACACATCGGTAGAGATCATTAAAAGTTTCTGCCTTGCCGGTGTGAATATTACAATGAATGAATTTAATGGAAGAGGTTAGAGTCGACAAATGGCTTTGGGCTGTCAGGGTTTTCAAAACACGAACTATTGCAGCAGATGCCTGCAAGAAAGGTCGCGTTGTGATTGACAATATTGTGGTAAAGCCCTCACGAAATATCAAGGTGGGTGATATTGTTGAGGTGAAGAAGCCGCCTGTTACTTTCTCTTTTAAAGTGCTGGCGTTGGCTGATAAGCGCATGGGGGCTAAACTTGTTCCCGATTTTATGGAGAATGTTACACCTCCCGATCAGTATGAATTGCTTGAGCTCAACAGAATCAGCGGGTTTGTTGACAGGCAGCGGGGCACCGGCAGGCCAACCAAAAAGGAGCGCAGGGATCTTGAACAATTTACCGGTTCGTTTGACTTTGATGATTTTGACTGGGGAGAGTAAGTTTTTTGCTCTCTTTATTGTATATCGGCACCACTGATACCATATTAGGCGTGAGACAGTACTCTGCATCTCCTTCAGCGTTGTTATCTACTAATCGCTTGTAGTGATCACTAATCTTAATAAATCCCATTAAATCGTTTTTAACCTGATACCACAGTTCGTAGGTCATTTTAATAGAATCTGAGCTGAACTTTAATTCAGTTTTTCCCAGTTTTTCAATTATCTTTTCTGCAAAAGCACCACCAAAGAGTGTGTCCTCAATACTAATTCTGTTATTCCATCCGGCTCCAAGTATTACAACCCTTTCGGCGTTCTTTATACAATGTCCGGCAACAGCATCTATATTTGTGAATGTACCAATTAGCAGTTCCCTGCAATCTTTTGCAGCCTCAATTGCCCTTGTGCCGTTAGTTGTAGTGAACACAACCTCTTTGCCCTCCACAATTTCACGGGTATAATCAAACGGAGAGTTGCCGAAATCAGCAAAATCGCACTTTCTGGTCTTTCTTTCTGCTCCCACTAAGTATCCTTTTTCCTTATACATTTTAGCTTCTTCAGTATCGGAAACAGGGATAATGGCGCTTGCACCATTGCTTAGCATTGCACACATTGTAGCCGATGCTCTGAATACATCAACAACAATAACTGTATCATTTTCTTCTTTATAATAAGGGTATAGCGCAGGTGATGGGCAAATATCTAGTATCATCTTTTTTACGCAAATATAAGAACAAGAAAAGTATAAAGCTACAATTACCTTATCATTTTACCTTCTTTATCATATTCCTTTCTGATTCCGTTGATCAGATCAACAGTTAAACCTGAAACTGACTGAAACTGAAACTCACCATTTACATTTGCAATCTCAACTTTAAAATGAAATCCGAGAGGTGGATAGTAGTTTGCCATAATTACTTGTTTTATTATTAGTTATTCATTTATCTGATCAGGATTCCTGCATTTTGTGTGAGAATTTCAGGATAATAAATTCTGCTGGACGAACAACTGCCAACCCAATTTCTACATTCATATAACCATTTAGTATATCCTGAGCCGTCATTGTCTGACCCAGTCCTACCCTTACAAAGAATGCATGCTCCTGTTTTGCACCTGCAAGTGCTCCTGCCTTCCATTGCAGCACAAGGAAGTTTTCAATCATAGCTCTGACCCTACCCCATGTATTGGCATCATTTGCCTCAAATACAAATTGTGATGTTGCTTTTTTTACAGACTCTTCAACCATGTTGAAAAAACGACGAACAGGGATGTAACGCCATTCATTGTCATTCCCGGCAAGTGTACGTGCCCCCCATATAAGCGTTCCCATACCCGTAAAGGCACGAATAGCATTTACCGACTTACCTGCATCGATATCAACATTAAGCTCTTCCTGATTCTCATTAGTAATATGTACGGCAGGTCCCTTGACAGCAGTTATACTTATGTTTGCCGGAGCTTTCCAAACACCTCGGGTTTCATCAACCATTGCATAGACTCCCGCAACAGCACCACTAGGTGGAAGAACTACTCCCTGAGCCTTGATTGCTTCATATATACCTCTATAAACAGGGTCAACCTCTTTTAAAGTATCTGTACGTTTTTGTCTTATGGCTATAAGCTCGTTCTTGAAATTAGTAACAGCCATTTTTAATTTATCAGCGAGTGCATAAAAATAGGGAGCTGCATTTACAGCAGTTGAAGGAGAAACATAAATATCATTATTATGATCTGTCGGATTTGCAAAAGCTAATGTTGTAAAACTATCGAATTCAGTAAGATCCGATAGAATAGCCCAGCTTGTTGTTGCATTGCTATTTTCACTTTTGCTGAAATATATGTAATCATATAAAACATTCAGCAAACTGTGGAAATTAGAATTAGCTGCAATGGTTTTAATGTGGGTATTTAACGATGAACTGGCATCATTTGCATTATTGTCTTTAAGAGACAAACTAAAAAAGGATTTAGCATACCCGAGCATATCATTTGCAATTGCTACTATCTCAGTTCTGCTGCATACAGAGCTCAATGCAGGCAAAGACATAGACAAACTGGATACAGATTCAATATCATTATTGATATCAGAAATATTTTTAGTTATTTCACTGTTAAAAAGAGTTTTTATGTCAGTTATTGCACCACCTTCCTTTGTATATTTACCTTCAGAAATTGCGTTGTAGTCAAGCTTGAAAGACAGAGTAGTTTTAATCCAGGGATAGTAAGCAGCGCCATATTTCAGGTTGTTCATTCCTACATAATTTCTAAATACAGCTACAGGATTTGAAGAGGGCGTAATTTCCTTATCGCCGTTAACTATGTCAAGAAGCGCAAAACAGTCCTGCAGCTTATTACTCTGAGCAAGCATAGCAACATGAACCTCACCTGCATTTGCCGCAGACAAATTCACTGATTCAGGGATAACAAGCAATGTTGGGTGATCTTCTTTCTCAAGTGAAAGAAGTCCTTTTATAAGCTCATCTTTATCCACATCCTCTTTTTTTTCATTATGTTTCCCTACTGAAACAATAAAACAATCACCTCCCCCATTGGCATAAAACATTCTTACCGAATCATACAGGAGATTTATACCATTTACATAAGTTCTCTTTACACTATTATCTGCATTAAGCTCAATTTCGATATCAGTTGGATCAGGTGCATATCCGAAGTAATATTCATACTCAGGCATAGATTTGATTCTAACAGGTCTGATATATTCTTCTGAGTGATAGTCCACACCATCAATTACAGCCTTATCGGTATAACCGACAAAAGCAGGAATGGCCGTTTCTACTTGCGCTACAGATGGATGAAACTTGGATATTTCATCTATGTAAACGCCGGGTCTTTTGTAATCTGTTGCCATAATACAATGAATTTTAATGTTACATATAGATTTCTGAAAATATCTATTACAAATAACTGTTTGTATCGGATCGAAAAAGTAGTCATATTAACTAATAATTTTTGAAGTTGGCAGCTATCAGTAAATTAATGATGAATAAACTGCGATTCTATTCTATTAGAACTTATCAAATTAATATCTGTTCAAAAAAAGTGTTAGAATTATTCTTGCAGAAATTTGTAATATTCAAGCATTAACATTTATCAAATTTGGACATAGTTTGCATTTGTCCCTTTTATGCACCTCTATATTAAGCAAGCGTGTGAATGATCAAATTTTGTAACAGAACCGATTTTAATCAATTACAGTTAAATAATTTATTCAAATGCTTATCTTTGCTGAATTATTTATTTTTACTTGACTAAACAGGTTATACAAATATGAAGCTAACGGACTACAGAATTATTCTGGCTTCAAACTCTCCCAGACGAAAAGAGCTCCTTTCCGGTATTGATGTTGAATATGAGACAAGGATGTTGCCTGATTTGGATGAGTCTTATCCTAACAACATTCAACAGGAGGATGTTGCAGAGTTTATTGCAAAGAAAAAGGCTATAGCCTACTTTTCGGAACTTAAAGATGACGAACTGCTTATAACTGCAGACACAATTGTGCTTATCGATAAAACTATACTTGGCAAGCCTGTTGATGAAAATGATGCTGAGTTGATGCTAAGACGTTTGTCAGGCAAAGTTCATAAGGTAATTACCGGTGTTTGTTTAACTTCAAAAAGTAAGCAGGTCTGTTTTTCAGACATCTCACATGTTACTTTTGGAGAGCTGACCGATGAAGAGATAAGATATTATTTATCAAAATATAAACCTTTTGATAAGGCGGGGGCATATGGAGTTCAGGAATGGATTGGATATATAGCTGTTGAAAAAATAGAAGGATCATATTTTAATGTTATGGGACTACCTATTTATAATATTTACAGAGAGTTGAAAAGATTTTAAAATTCACATATTTCATATTTAAATTATGCTGACAGTAGAAAAGATAGGGGGCACGTCGATGTCTCAGTTTCATGAAGTTATGAACAATATTATCATTGGCAACCGTAAACGCGAAGACCTATACAATCGTATATTCGTTGTTTCGGCATATAACAATGTAACCAACTGGCTGCTTGAACATAAAAAGACAGGAGAACCCGGTATATATAATAAGTTTCTTAATGGTGAGGATTATAGTGTTGCATTAGATTCTTTCTGTCAGCGGCTACTGTTAATTAATGATGGCTTTGCTGATTATGGTCTGGATCTGAAGGAAGCACGTGATTTTATTCGTTTTAGAATTGACCAGGCCAAAACAGTATTGTATAGTTTGGCTAAGGTGCTCGCGTCAGGATATGTTAGCCCTACAGATATTAATCTGGCTGCTCGTGAGATTCTGTCATCTATTGGTGAGGCACATTCTGCGTGGAATTCAGTAAACATGCTAAATAACAATGGCATAAATGCCCGATTTATTGATCTTTGCGGATTTCATGACAATGAATCACTAACCATAGATGAGCGTATTCACAAAGAGTTTGAAGGTATTGATTTCAGTAAAGTGCTGTGTATTGCCACAGGCTATACTAAAGGAACAGAGGGCATTATGAGGGCATTTGACCGTGGCTACAGCGAGGTTACTTTTAGCAAGATTGCTGTTGAGGTTAAAGCTGATGAAGCAGTAATTCACAAAGAGTTTCACTTGTCGAGTGCAGACCCAAAGATAGTAGGGGTTGAAAGCAGCATCCCTGTAGGAAACACCAACTATATTATTGCTGATCAGCTTGCCGATATCGGCATGGAAGCTATTCACCCTAAAGCAGCTAAACCATTAGAGCTTGCAGGCATTGATATCAGAATTAAAAATACGTTTGAACCTAATCACCCGGGAACAATTATATCAAGAGACTATAAGTCGCCGGAGCCCAGAGTTGAAATTGTTTCCGGATCACGTCAGGTAATTGCTATTGAAGTGCACGACCCTATGATGGTGGGCGAGGTTGGCTTTGATGGACGCATAATGAATTACTTTGTTAAGTATGATGTGAGTTACATTCTTAAATCTACTAACGCCAACTCCATCACTATGGTGGTTTGGGACAATAAAAAGAGTAAGGCTCTGATAGATATTTTAAAAGATGTATTTTATCAGGTTACTGCCAAGCCTTCGGCTATTGTATGTGTAATGGGTACCAATATTGCGTTGCCGGGCTTTCTTTACAGAGCATCGAAAGCGCTTTATGAAAAAGGTATAAATATTGAAAGTTTCGCTCAGTCACTTATGCAGGTTAATATGCAGTTTGTTATTGAGAGAGATCATTATGAGGAGGCTGTAATAGCCTTGAACAACGAGTTGGCTGTGCAATGTAAATAATTGATTACAAAATGAAAACAGAAGGTAATGAAAACCAAAAGCAGTCGTTTTTCGACAGATATTCAACTACAGTTAAGTTAGTTGTAATAGGTGTTCTTACATTGTTGCTTCTTATTCCCCTTGGAATGATAAGCTCATTGATTCGTGAGCGTGAGAGTAATAAAGAGACTGTAATTGCTGACATTACTTCAAAATGGGGTAGTGAACAGACTATTACCGGACCATATCTTATTATCACATACTATAAACCTTCTGTTGAAGGTAATAATAATGTTAAGTCTGAGAATAAATTACTGCTTTTACCAAGCATGCTTGATATAGATTCTGATCCTTTTGTGGAAAAAAGGAAACGTGGAATTTATGACGTTTCCGTTTACACAGCAGATATTACTTTTGATACTAAATTCGATCTGAACGAATTGTCTAAAATAAATGTGCAGCCCGAATGGGTTAACTGGAATGAAGTATCCATAGCTATCGGGATATCAGACCTGAAAGGGATTAAAGAGCAGGTAGCTGTAGAAATTAACGGTGAAAAAGATTACCTTGAGTCGGGGGTACCATTAGAAAATATTACTCTGGGTAGTGGTGTTTCAACAAGGCTTAAGGATATTGATGCTGATACACTGCTAAAGGAAATGCTGTCTGTATCTGTTTCTTTGAAAGTGAGCGGTTCATACGGGTTTTATGTTACACCAATAGGCAAAACAACCGTGGTGAAAATGAATTCAGACTGGTTATCTCCTAAATTTGACGGCGAGTTTCTGCCGGTTGAGCGTGAGATTACAGAGGATGGATTCACAGCTCAGTGGAAGGTTTTGGATCTTAATCGCGGCTATGGACAAGTATTTAATACTGATAACGTCAATGCTATAAATCTGATGGCTGCTTCACGCTTTGGTGTGAAGTTCACACAATCCGTAGATCAGTACCAGCAAAACATGAGAAGTGTAAAGTATGCAGTTCTTATTGTCTTACTAACTTTTGTAGTAGTTTTCTTTATAGAACTATTTCAGAAGAAATGGGTAAACCCCTTTCAATATCTGCTCGTCGGGGTGGCTTTAGTGCTTTTTTATGCCTTGCTTCTTTCTGTATCTGAAGTCATTGGATTCGACCTTGCTTATTTGCTGTCTGCTTTAATGACAACCCTACTTATCTTTTTCCACATGTCAAGCATTTTAAGTCGAAAGCATGGTCTGATAATAGGTGGAATATTAGCATTTTTATACCTGTTTGTCTTTATACTTATAAAGATGGAAAGCTACTCGTTGTTAGCGGGCAGTTTAGGCTTGTTTGCCATACTGGCAGTAATAATGCATTTCTCTAAAAGATTAAAATTCTAAGAAGACGTTACTCCTCTTCGTAGGTTTGAAACAGGAAGTCGTTGTAGGGGAATCGCGTGAT
>CAZYNA010000050.1:11515-18690 GCA_964648775.1 uncultured Proteiniphilum sp.
GTTACTCCTCTTCGTAGGTTTGAAACAGGAAGTCGTTGTAGGGGAATCGCGTGATGTGTATCTTCTTAGCCTTTTCGTATATTAATTCTTTAAGCTCGTCAATATTATCTTTCTCCAATGCTGAGATGAATATGCCGTTTTCTTTTAAGCGACTAATCCAAGTCTGCTTAAGTTCCTCAAGTGAGTAATTTTCTCGTTTCTTTGGAGTAAGATCATCTTCATCTTTTAAAGTATGCGTAAAAGCATCGATCTTATTAAACACCAGAATAGTAGGCTTCTCTGTCTCGTCTATTTCATAAAGTGTTTTTTCAACCACCTGAATCTGCTCTTCAAAAGCAGGGTGAGAAATATCAACTACATGGAGCAGTATGTCTGCTTCCCGTACTTCATCGAGGGTCGACTTAAAAGACTCTATCAGGTGTGTAGGAAGTTTACGTATGAATCCAACAGTGTCAGTTAGAAGAAACGGCAAGTTGTGGATTGTTACTTTACGAACAGTGGTATCGAGCGTTGCAAACAGCTTGTTTTCTGCAAACACCTCACTCTTGCTAAGCAGGTTCATTATTGTTGATTTACCAACGTTGGTGTATCCCACAAGTGCAACACGCACAAGCTTCCCACGGTTCTTACGCTGAACCTTCTTTTGTTTATCAATATCCTTAAGCTGCTTTTTAAGTCGGGTAATTTTATCAAGAATAAGTCGGCGGTCAGTTTCCAGCTGTGTCTCCCCCGGTCCACGCATGATAGTTCCACCACCACCTCTTTGTCTCTCAAGGTGAGTCCATAAACGAGTAAGTCGAGGCAATAGATACTCATACTGCGCGAGTTCAACCTGAACCTTTGCATTTGCCGTTGTGGCCCGCATAGCAAAGATATCGAGAATAAGGCTGGTCCTGTCCATAATACGTATTTTAAGGACTTTCTCAATATTTCTAATCTGTCGCGCCGACAATTCATCATCAAAAATCACTACCCCTATTTCGTTATCTTCATCCTTCACAAACTCTTCTATCTCTTCGAGCTTACCTTTTCCTACAAACGTCGCAGTATTAGGCATATCAAGTCTTTGAACATACCTTTTAACTGGTATTAAACCGGCTGTTTCGGCCAGGAATTCCAGCTCATCAAGATATTCATTAATCTTCTCTTCGTTCTGTTCAGGAGTGATAAGTCCCACCAGTACAGCTTTTTCACTTTTTATCTCTTGTGTAACAAAATCTTTCATACTTTTCTTTTTAGAACCAGAACCCGAATCCAGCCATGAAGGCGACCTGTGAGTAGTCTTTAATAAATTGATATTTAAGCTCGAAATTAGCTCTTACCCTGTAGCTTATGTCGTGCTGAAAGCCAAGCCCCAAATTTGCTCCCAACCGATTTACAGTTTCTTTTCCATTCTCAGGCGCTTCAAACCTCCAGCTTGAAAAATGTAATCCTGCAATCGGATAAAATGATGCTGTAATTGAAACCGGCAGAACATAGTGTGCATCAGCATCAACCATCCACATGCCTGCTCCTTTGTTCTCAATGAAGTAAGTAAATGAAGGTGCGAACCGGATGTTATTTGTTCTATAATAATGCAGGTGAGCACCAACACCAAGACTATTAATCTCGGTTGCATAACCGGCATGAGCTCCTATGCCGAAGGTACCCTCAAACTGGGCAAATAATTTTGGCAGTGTAATAATTGACAGGGCAATAAGCAGAATAACTTTCTTCATAATAGAACAAAGTTAATTAAATAATCATTCCGCTACCGATACATAAATGATTTTCTTCATCATAAATCACTCCAAACTGTCCGGCTGCAATACCCTGAACCTGCTCATCCGAGTGAATCCTGTACATATCACCAACTTTTGTAATCCTTCCTTTTGTAAATTCAGGGGTATGACGAATTTTAAATGTGATCTCCTTTTCATCTTCAAAATCACCCCATATATCTTTGGTAATGAAGCCGAACCCCTGCAGATTTATAACCTCACCATACTGATGTTTGGTATCATAACCTTTTGAAACATAGATTATATTTCGATCAATATCTTTCTTGATAACGAACCAGGGACCGCCACTTAACCCCAACCCTTTGCGCTGACCAATTGTATGAAACCAGTAACCCTGGTGTTTACCAAGAATATTGCCTGTTTCTAACTCAACAATTAACCCCTCTTTCTTTCCGAGATAGCGCTGAATAAAATCATTGTAGTTAACCTTGCCTAAAAAACAAATACCCTGACTATCTTTTCGTTTCGCTGAAGGAAGATTATTTTCTGTAGCTATTAACCGCACTTCAGATTTTAGCAGATTGCCTATAGGGAACATCAGTTTAGAAACCTGTACGTAGCTAATTTGCCCAAGAAAGTAGGTCTGATCTTTCACATGATCTTTTGCAGTAGACAACCATGTAAGTCCATCCTTTTCAGTTGTTGTAGCATAGTGACCGGTTGCAATTTTATCAAAATTATGCCCCCAGTTCTGCTCAAACACTCCAAACTTAACAAGCTTGTTGCACATCATATCAGGATTTGGAGTCAATCCCCGTTTAACAGAATCAATAGTATATTTCACAACTGTATCCCAATACTCTTCATGAAGAGATACAACCTCCAGTTTGCAGCCATATTTTTTAGCGATAAAGCTAACAATCTCAATATCTTCTTCTGAAGGACAGTCGATATACCCATCTTCATCCTCCATTCCAATCTTAATATAATATATTGTTGGGTCATAGCCCATCTCTTTAAGCTGATGAACCACCACTGAGCTGTCAACTCCTCCTGAAACCAGTGCTGCTATATTCATTATAATCTCCTTTGCTTTGATTTTGAGCTGCAAAGGTAGTAAATTATGATTAATAGATAAAAAGGTGAGCGGCTGGGATAAATTATATTCAAAAGAGTTTTATAAAAAAAATAATAGTATCTTTACACATTGGGAGTGGGATAAATAAGAAATTCCACTACTTTTTTACAAGCAGCCATTTATGAACCATGATTTAGGCTGCACATGCTCCCGAAGTGAATTCGGGATATCCCTGAGAAATAAAAAAATGATATATATAAATGACTTACAGATGGAATTATTCAACCCTGTCAAACGATCTAGAAAATAAAAAAAATGAATTAGCGAAAGAATTAAATTTACATCCTGTCCTTGCTGAATTGCTTATAAACAAAGGTATAGACACTAAAGAGAAGGCAATGAGTTTCTTGTATCCAAATTTGGACGACCTTCATGACCCCTTTCTTTTACCTGATATGGATAAAGCAATACGCAGGATTGAAAAGGCTATAGGAAACAAAGAGCGAATTTTGGTCTATGGAGATTATGATGTAGATGGAACTACTGCGGTTTCGTTGGTTTTTAAGTTTTTAAGGAAAATAACCAATAATATTGGTTATTACATTCCTGACAGGAAAGATGAAGGGTATGGCATATCGTTTCAAGGAATCGATTATGCTCTGAAAACGGGTGTAAAGCTCATTATTGCTCTCGACTGTGGCGTGAAGGCGCTTAGTAAAGTAGCATACGCAAAAGAAAAGGGAATAGATTTTATAATTGGGGATCATCACATGCCTGATGACAAACTGCCTGATGCAGTTGCCGTTATAGATGCTAAACGTCTCGACTCTATCTATCCGTACGATGAATTGTCGGGTTGTGGAGTAGGTTTTAAGATTGTACAGGCTTTTTCTCAAAGAAACGGTTTTCCCTTTGCAGATATAATGCCACTTCTGGATTTAGTGGCTGTTAGCATCGCATCAGATATTGTACCTTTAACCGGCGAAAACCGCATCCTGACTTATTATGGTCTAAAACAGCTCAACTCAAATCCCAGCTTTGGGTTGCGGGGCATAATTGAAATTTGTGGCCTGCAAAGAAAGAATATCACAATTAATGACATTGTATTCAAGATTGGCCCTAGGATAAATGCCTCTGGAAGAATGATGAACGGCAAAGAGGCTGTTGATCTTATGCTTGCAGCTGACATGACTTCTGCCAGAGTTAAGAGCAAAAATATTGATGGATACAATGAGCAAAGGCGTGAATTTGATAAGAAGACAACCGATGAGGCAATTGAGTATATCGAGAATAACTTAAAAATAGAGAACCAAACTAGCATTGTACTGTATAAAGAGGACTGGCATAAAGGCATTGTCGGAATTGTAGCATCAAGGCTGAGTGAGAAGTATTTCCGCCCTGCGGTAGTTCTCACAAAATCAAAAGATGCAAATTCAATTGAGGATGGTTTAATATCAGGCTCGGCACGCTCGGTTCCCGGTTTCGATGTTTACAAGGCAATTGAATCATGCAGAGATTTACTCGAGAGTTTTGGCGGACACACATATGCTGCAGGCTTAACCCTCAAAGAGGAAAATCTTCAGGAGTTCAAAGAAAGGTTCAACAAACTATCTTTTGATGTGATTGAGCCAAAGATGATGTCGCCGCAGATAACTGTTGACGCTGAAATTAGTTTTGCAGATATAACACCTGATTTAATTGAAGGACTGGAGCTGTTTAACCCGTTCGGACCGGAAAATGAAAACCCTGTATTCCTTACCAGAAATGTGTTTGACACAGGTAATAGTAAGCTCGTTGGAAGAGATTTTCGTCATATTAAACTTGAGCTTATTGATAATTCAACAGATCTTCCGCTTCCCGGTATTGCGTTTTCGCAACACGACTACTTCGAGCACATTAACGATGGTCATAAGGTTGACATCTGCTACAATATCGAGCAAAACAGGCACGGAACAAAAACTTACACGCAGCTAATGGTCTTGGATATAAGGGGGTAGATATGTTTCACGAAATACTTCAGGATTACTGGGGGTATACATCCTTTCGTCCTTTACAGGAAGAGATAATCAAATCCGTTTGGGCTAAAAAAGACACTTTAGGGTTGATGCCCACCGGTGGAGGTAAATCCCTCACCTTTCAGGTTCCTGTAATGGCTATGGATGGTATCTGTCTGGTTATTACTCCACTAATATCCTTAATGAAGGACCAGGTTGACAATCTTCGAAGCAGAAATATTAAAGCTGCAGCTATTTACTCAGGTATGTCTCGCGAAGAGATCATTACAACTCTTGAGAACTGTATATTTGGGGGTTATAAATTCCTATACGTATCACCCGAGCGATTATCTTCCGATATATTTATTGCTAAACTCAGGCATATGGATGTATGTCTGCTGGTTGTTGATGAGTCGCATTGTATCTCTCAATGGGGTTATGACTTCAGACCATCTTACCTTAAGATTGCAGAGATAAGAGAGATCCTCGACGGAGTTCCGGTTTTAGCCCTAACCGCAACAGCCACAACTGAGGTTGTAGAAGACATTCAGGACAAACTTCATTTTAAAGAAAAAAATGTATTCAAAACCAGCTTTGCCCGTCAAAACTTGTCGTATGTAGTTAGAGAAGCAGAAAATAAGGTAGGCGAGCTGATACATATTCTAGAATCTGTCCCCGGAACAGGAATAGTTTATGCAAGAAGCAGGCGCAATACAAAAGAGATAGCACAGGAACTTCAAAGATCGGGTATTTCCGCCGATTACTTTCATGCCGGCCTACCCTACGAAGAGAAGACCAGAAAGCAGAACGCATGGAAAGAAAATGAGTGCAGGGTGATAGTGGCAACAAACGCTTTCGGAATGGGGATTGACAAGCCTGATGTTAGAACGGTTGTACATATGGATTTACCAAACTCGCCCGAGGAGTATTTTCAGGAAGCAGGAAGAGCAGGTCGTGACGGGAACTCCTCATACTCTGTAATACTTTACACAAAAGCAGATAGCACCAAGCTAAAAAAGAGAATTTCCGACTCATTTCCCGATAGAGAATTCATTTTAAGAGTTTACGAAGCGTTGGGCAATTTCTACCAGATAGCGGTAGGCTCGGGCTACAATAGCGTATTCGACTTTAGCCTGCATGAGTTTTGCAGAAACTTCAAACTTCCTTCTTTACAGACTCATCATGCACTTAAAATACTGGAACTTGCCGGCTATATTGAATATACCGAAGAGATAGAGGCACGTTCAAGGGTTAGATTCCTGATTTATCGTGACGAACTTTATTCTCTTAGCCTCAGCAAAGATGCTGATGAATTAATACACACTATTTTAAGATCTTATACCGGTGTCTTTTCTGATGATATTTATATTGATGAATCTATGCTGGCTACAAGGATTGGCAAAAACAGACACGAAGTGTATGAAATGCTGAAAAATCTATCAAGGTTAAGATATATACGCTATGTGCCTGCTAAAAAAACACCTTTTATAGTTTTTTCCACCTCACGCGAAGAGCTGCAATTTGTAACCGTTTCAAAGACTGTTTTTGAAAACAGAAAGGAGCGTTTCGAAAAAAGAATCTACTCAATGATAGATTATGCAGAAAACAATGATGTATGCAGGAGCAGAGTCTTGCTAATCTATTTTGGTGAGAAAGATGCAAGTGATTGTGGAGTTTGCGATGTGTGTCTGAAGAAAAACGAAATAGGATTAACCAACAGAGAGTTTAATAAAATTTCAGAAAAACTAATTGATATATTGAGTGAACGAGGATCTTGCAGGCTAAATGAATTAGTCGACCTGGTTTCCGAGTCTGAACAACAAAACGAAAATGTTATTAAAGTAATTCGTTTTAAAATTGATAAGGGAGAATTATTGTTGAGTGATGATACTATAAGGTTAGCTGCATTGCCATCGTGACCCCGCCAGTATCACACACACCCAAACAGTTTAGAATGAACAAACACAAATATAAGCGTTTTTATGTTATACCACAAGCAGATACAGAAAATATAATATCCAAGCGTAAACGGCAATATTCATTTTTGTTCGTTTTATTTGTTCATTTCTTGTTCATTTGTTGTATCTTTATAGAACTAAAAAATTAAAGATTATGGCAAATGTAAATTTTCAGTACCGTTCAAAGAAACCGATTGCAAATATAGAAGTTAGATTTACATTTAAAGAAGATGATAAATTCAAATCTTATTACACCCGCACGAATATTGAAGTATCAAAAGCGTTTTGGATTGAGTTTAAAAAGAACACCAACTTTAGAGATGTTGAAAAAGCAAACCTAAAAACCGAAATCGATAAGCATTTGCAAGGAATAGAGAAATTTATTATTGCACAATACCAACAAGAAACAAGCACCATTCAAAAA
>CAZYNA010000051.1:0-2011 GCA_964648775.1 uncultured Proteiniphilum sp.
ACGGCCGGATACAACTTGTTGTTATAGGTAGGTGATCCGATGATCAACCCTTTATATTTAAATGCGTCGCGAAGAATATCCGACTCATGACTTTTCGACACATTGTGCATCACGATGTTCTTCACCCCATTCCCGGACGCTTCTGTGGCGATGATCTCAGCCAGCTCTTCGGTATGGCCGTACATACTTCCATAGGCAATGACCAATCCTTTTTCGGCTTCATAGCGGCTTAGCCTGTCGTATAGAGCAATCACATCTGCTATATTTTCCTGGATGGTCCATACAGGACCGTGGGTAGAGCAGATAGCATCGATCTTTACGTTCGACAGTTTTTTTAAGGCAGTTTGCACGGGAGAGCCGAACTTACCCACGATATTGGAGTAATAGCGGATCATCTCGTCACGGTATCTTTCGGGAGACAACTGACTGTCTAATACGCCTCCGTCAATTGTGCCGAAGGTGCCGAATGCATCGCCCGTAAACAAGGTTTTTGTCTCCTTCACATAAGTCATCATTGTCTCCGGCCAATGCACCATGGGAGTCATATAGAATTGAAGCCTGTATCTTCCCAGACTCATCTCATCCAGGTCTTTCACCTCAAACAGATTGTCAGCTATCCCATAAAATCCCTTTAGCATCTCGATGGAGCGCTTATTCCCCACGATCTGGATATCGGGATATTGAGAGACAAGGAGTTCGATGGAACCGGAGTGGTCGGGCTCCATATGATTCACCACAAGGTAATCGATAGGATGGTCTCCCAATAGTGATCGAATCTTACGCATAAAGAGATCGGAGTAGCAAATATCTACGGTATCGACAAGCACCGTCTTCTCATCCCTGATAATATAGGAGTTATAGGAAACTCCCTGCGGCAAGGGCCACAGGCTCTCAAAAAGATGCTTGGTGCGATCGTTCACACCCACATAGAAAATATTTTCCGTTACTTCAATCGGTTTGTACATATATGTTGTTAAAATTACCAATTACAAATTACTAATTACTAATTACCAATTAGAAATACCATGCTTTGTTATTCACTACTCATCCCGATCCATCGGGATTATTTTTTCTTCTTCGGCCTTGGCTGTGCCATTTGCGACTGTTTAGGAGTAACCGCCACTTGGGCAGGACGTCTCAGCGCGTTCCAAATCAGCCATATTCCCCATATAATAAATGGGATACTGAGCCACTGGCCTAATATCAGTCCGGTATCCTCACGCATGGCAATTTCCGATTCCACCTGCACGTTTTTGAGAAACTCCACGAAGAAGCGGAAAAGGAAGATCAGCAGTATACCTACTCCAAGAATCAATCCTTGCCGGTCTTTGGCATCGGTCTTCCAATACAGGAATACAGTAATGGCAAAAACAACGAGATAGGCCAGCCCCTCATATATCTGCGTGGGATGCGATGGTTGTGAGTAGATCGGCTCCGCACCCTGCATCCATTGGTGGAGATTGGTGACAAATCGAAATCCCCAGGGTTGATCGGTCGGCCCGCCGTAAATCTCGTGATTCATCAGGTTGCCAAAACGGATCATGGCAGCGGTAAACCCCGTCGGTACCATCACCCGGTCGAACGTCCACAACGGACTGAGTTTGGTCACTTTTTTTGAATAAAGCCATACGGCAATAATAATCCCTATTACGCCGCCGTGACTTGCCAGACCGCCTTCCCATACTGCCAGCATCTTAACAGGATTGGCCAGATAATAAGCCGGTTCATAGAAAAGACAATGACCGAGTCGGGCTCCCACGATAATGCCGACGATCATATAGAAGAAGAGCGAGTCGAACCACTTTTCGGGAAGATCTTCCCGTTTAAAGATACGCTGTACCATATAGACGGCGACAATCAGCCCTATGACCCACAACAGACCGTACCAACGAATCTCGCGGCCAAAAATGGTAAATAATTCAGGATCTACATTCCAGGTTACAGATAATAATATGTCCATCAGAATTGATATTTTTGACAAAGATAGTGAAAGCTGAGAGAAATCGTGAGA
>CAZYNA010000051.1:2111-17397 GCA_964648775.1 uncultured Proteiniphilum sp.
GAGAAATCGTGAGAGTTTACTCTCAAAAGATTTCCGAGGCGCATCCTATCTTATCCAAAGATAAACATTTCCCGGTTTATAATTTCAATTCCGGCAGACTGTTAATTGCTTTTTGTTTCAGTTCATCCACGGCACGGGTATATTTTTCAGTATGTTGGATGCCGCTATGTCCCAGTAAACTTGCTACTGTTTTTATATTAGCTCCATTATTCAAAATGTTTACGGCAAAGGAATGGCGGGCACAATGCCATGTTATATGTTTCTGAACTTTAGCTCGCTTGACCCAATATTTTAAAGAACGCAAACACATTGTCTGGCTGGGTAGCTTGAAAATTTTCTCTTCAGCTATTTCTTTTGTTTCTTTCTTTTCCGGTATCCCTATAAGTTGCAATAAACCATCATTTAATGGAGTATTTACCCAACTTTTTGAACTATGCCCTTGTGCTTTTTTCTGATTAAAAGTGAGTAACTTATTTGAATAGTCCACGTTTGAATACACTAAATCTTTCACATCGCAAAAACGAATACCGGTATAGAGGCAAAAAATAAAAGCTCGCCTTACTTCTAAATTTTGTTGAGGATAAGTTGTCCTGATCAACTGTTTCATTTCCTCTATACTTAATATGTCTTTTTTCAATGCTTCCTCATCAGCTTTACATGTAACATTCAAACAGGGATTTTTCCGGAGATAATCTTCTTCAACCAAATATTTGATGATTTTTTTGAAGCGTTTATAGTGCGTTAAGGCGCCTTCTCCTTTACTGATACTTTGCAGGTATTCTACGAATTTTTTCATCATCGCTTTATCAAATTGTTCAGCAGTAATTCTGGATTTGTGTAAAGGGTACTCCAACGCTATGAAATCTTTAAAACGCTTTATGGCTGCCTTTATCATTCGCTTGTCACCTTTGGTGTAATTCTCATAATAGGCATCCATACAATCAAAAATATTTACCTTCTTGAATGATGAAATACGATATCCGGTAGTCGCCTCTTTCATTTGTTGTTCTTTCTCAAAGCGAATTTTTTTTGCCAATTCCAACGTTTCTTTATTTGTTTGACGTTCTACTGGCGTACGTGGATTTTTAGATATATAGAGGTTAAGGCTTTCTTTTCTGCGGTTCTTGACAATGATTTCCTTTCCGGTCTTATTGTCAACCGATTTAGAATAACCTAAATAATACTCTAAATATAAGCTATAAGTCCCATTTTTCAACTCTTTCTTTAAGAGTTTCGGGTTATCGGTACTATTTCTGTCAATTCTTCCCATATATATCTTTGTTTAACTACCTCACAAAGATATAAATATATTTCAAATTTTGGGGCGCCAAAGGGGCGCCAAAAACGACAAAACAAGAGCAAAAATAGGTAAATTAGAAAAATAAGAAAAATATATAAGTAATTTATATATAGTTATTTACCTTCTTTTTGTTCCCTATGTTTTCGAGGTTATATACCCGCTCCGAGTACCAAATAATTAAAGTCCTAATTGATGTTGAGTCAGTTAGGACTTTCTTTTTATCATAAACACATATATAAAGAGTGATGTCAGTATCATTAAATAAAAATGCTTAAACTTTTATCATTCTTTTAATGTTCTAAAATAAAAAGTTAAATTTGTACTTTATCACAATTTAAATCAAAGAAAAATGAATAACTTGGAAACTACGTACATGGGCATACCTCTCAAAAGCCCGGTTATCATGGGAGCATCAGAATTATCCTCAGATATTGACACACTTAAACGAGCTGAAGATGCAGGAGTTGCGGCTATTGTATATAAGTCGCTTTTTGAAGAACAGATCCAACTCGAGAATTTACAACATGATGAACTCCTGGAGGAATATAATCATATACATGCTGAAATGATTACTCTTCATCCTGAAATTGAGAGATCAGACATTGAGCACCACTTACAGCAACTACGTAAAACAAAAGAGAGTCTTTCCATTCCGGTTATTGCAAGCTTAAATGCTATTAACCAAACATCGTGGATAAAATATGCTAAGCTTATGGAGGAAACCGGGATTGATGGAATTGAACTGAATATGTATCAGACACCAACAAAGTTTGAAGTTGGTTCTTCAGCTATTGAGAATACTCAGATTGATGTGGTAGTGGCAGTTAAAGATAGTCTTAAAATTCCTGTTAGCGTTAAGCTGAGTCCTGATTACACAAATATGCTCAATTTTGCAAAGAAGATGGACGATGCCGGTGTTGATGCTATGGTTTTGTTCAATGCTTTTTTCCAGCCGGACATTGATATTGAGAAGGAGAAACACAGGAGATCGTATGGATTTAGCAAAAGAGGAGATTACAGGAAATCGCTTAGATATGCAGGAATGCTTCACGGGCGAATTAAGGCAGATATATGTAGTAGCAAGGGTATATTTAACGGAGATGATGTTATAAAACTACTGCTTTCGGGTGCAACATGTGTACAGGTGGTTAGTGCTGTTTATAAATATGGTACAGGCGTCATTACTGAAATTAATAAATCAATTTCAGAATGGATGGATAAGAAAGGGTACAGTAGTATTGAAGATTTTAGAGGAAAACTGTCAGATAGTGTTTTAAATAAAAATGACAGTCTGCTTATATACAGGAGAGCACAATATATTGATTTACTGCTTAATTCAGATACAATTTTTGGAGAGCCTAGAATGTGATTCTGGGTGAGTATTTATCATATTGATACTTTAAGAGTTAAAATAGATATTTAAAATCTGTTTTAACTCTTTGTTTATTAGGACGTAACAAGTATTTTGATAAAAAGGTCCATTTTATATTAAACAATTTCTGTTTTGACTTGTCTATTTTAATTAGGTTATGATAAAAACAGAAATATTTACTACAGACAACAAACCGACAGCGATAGAGAAAGGAAGGATTGTCGATTTTCTTCACGACAATCTTCAGGAGTTTGGCGACCCAAAATATCAAATTGAGAAGGCTATAGATTATTCTACAAAAGAGTTTGTCTCTTTTGGAGGGTTTACTATGGTTTTGCTTGAAGATGATGAGATAAGGGCTGCCGTTGTAATTAACCAAACCGGTATGGGCGGCTATATACCGGAAAATATTTTGGTTTATATAGCATCAGATAGATATAATAGAGGTAAGGGATTTGGCAAGATGCTTCTTCAAAAAGCAATAGACAGAGCGGAGGGTGATATAGCCCTGCACGTTGATGCAGATAACAAAGCTAAGCATCTTTATGAGAAGTTCGGGTTTACAAATCCATATTTGGAAATGAGGTTGAAAAAATAGTTATGGCTGAACTGGTAATACAGACAGAGAGAATAAAAGAGAATATAAAGTACTTAAGCAATTTTTTTGATGACTATGATATACAGTGGAGTCTGGTTACAAAAGTGTTTTCGGGTGATAAGGAGTTTTTAAAACATATACTCACCGACGATGTTATCGAGAAGATTAACTCTGTTGGTGATTCAAGGCTTACAAGTTTAAGGAATCTGAGAGCAGTAAATCCTAAAATGCGTACAATTTATATTAAACCGCCGGCGGAGGTTTATGCCGATGAGGTGGTGAAGTATGCGGATATATCGCTAAACTCCTCCTTTAGCACAATTCAGGCTTTGAATGATGCTGCGGAGAAAAACGGTAAGGTTCACCAGGTGATTATTATGATTGAACTTGGGGAGCTGCGAGAGGGGGTAAACCGCGAGGATTTGATGTCGTTTTATGAAAAAGTGTTCGATCTTCCCTATATTGAAGTTATAGGAATTGGTTCTAATTTAGGGTGTATGTATGGTATTGAGCCTAATTATGATAAGCTTTTGCAGCTTTCAATATATAAAGAGCTCATATCTGCCCGTTTCAATAAAAATCTTAAATTTATTTCCGGCGGGTCGTCTATTACCCTGCCATTGATAGAAGAGGAGAGAATCCCTAAGAATATAAACCACTTCAGAATTGGTGAGGCTGCATTCTTTGGTGTAAGCCCTTTGAAAAACGAACAGTTTAAAGATTTGCATACCGATACGTTTGAGTTCTCGGCCAATATTATTGAGCTCGAAAAGAAAAAGATTGTTCCCGAAGGGGTTGTTAGCGATGCAAATATAGGGCATACTGCCGACTATAGCGACGCTAAGCAAAACGGAACAACAGTTAAGGCTATTCTTGATTTTGGTATGCTTGATGTAGATGATTCAGACTTGCAATCGTTTGACAAGGATGTAAAATTTGTTGGTATCACTTCTGATATGATGGTGGTTGATATTGGTTCAAACAGAACCGGTGACGGTGATGTTAAGTATCACGTTGGAGATCAGATTAATTTCAAAACAAACTATATGGCTGTTGCCCGTTTGCTAAACTCTAAATTTATAGATAAACGGTTTGTTTAATCACTGGCATATATAAAAATTCCGGCAATAAATCTATTGCCGGAGATAAATTACAGAAATCTGCGTTATTTCTTTAACAGGAAGTTGAAATCATCCTCATTTGAGAGTTCCATCGGCTCCTGCCCATATTTGAATATACGTGCATTGCGACTTCCGATTAAAGAAAGCTCTTTGTTTTGAAGATGCAGCATTGTGCCTTCGCGTAACCCTACAACGTGGATGTCTCTGTTCACTTCAATAAACTCATTTATACGTACTTCGCGAGTTTCTCCACCATGGTTGGCAGGATTGTCGTCGAGATAATGTGGGTTTATCTGAAATGGGACAAGTTTAAGTGTTTTAAACTTTTGCGGTTCTACGATAGGCATGTCATTAGTTGTTCTGAGAGAAGGGCATGCGATATTTGATCCGGCACTCCATCCGATATAAGGTGTGCCATTTTTAACTTTCTTGCGAATTGGTTTCATCAGTCCTTTTTCCTGGATCATCTTTACGAGCTGCCAGGTGTTTCCGCCACCAACTACAATGGCGTCTGCGTTTTCAATAGCTTCAACTGGGTTTATGAATCGATGGATGCTGGTAACATGATGACCTATTTCAGCAAACCGGGTATTTACTTTACTTTCATATTCTTCAAACGAGAAAGTAACTGCTGCATATGGTATAAACAGGGCATTTGCAGGTTTGTTTCCTAAGAACTCTTTGATGTTGTTTTTTGGGTAATCTAAATACTCTTCTCCCGGATTTGTGGAATTGCTTATTAAAAGTAGTCTCATTGTATTTGTATTTGTTTATAATACACAAATATAAGTAAAAATATGCTTTTTAACTGTTAAAAGACTAATTTTGTAGGATACATTAAGAAACTATTGGATATGGAAAATATAATAAGAAGTATTCGTTCAGACTTGCGACTATCGATGAATGGAGCTGTTGCTGCAAGTATGCGGGACAAAGGTATTAACTACAGAATGAATTTTGGAGTTGATATACCAAGAATTCAGCAAATTTCAGAGAAATATAATTCTGATGCTGAGTTGGCCGAAACCTTATGGAATGATGATGTGCGTGAATTGAAGATACTTGCCACGATGTTGTATCCTAAGGATAAATTCACTAAAGAGCTTGGTTTAAGCTGGTCGGAGGGTATAGTTGATCAGGAGCTGCGTGAGCAAATATGCAAGAATCTTTTTCAGGAATTGTCGTTTGCCGATGAGCTGGTTGACGAGCTTGTTATTCTAACTGACGAGAATGTTCGTGCCACCGGTTATTGGCTATTTGCCAGATTATATATAATTAAATCTGAATTGGTTGAAAAAATAGACGCTGATCAACTTTTGGGAAATGCAGTAAATGATTTGAATAGTGACTCTTTATTAGTTCGGCAATCAGCTCTTAATGCATTGAAATTCTTTGGGAGAAGCTCTTTAGAAAACTCAGCGAATATATTAAAAAGAATTGATGACTTTGAATCTTCTGAAGATGCAATGAAAAAGGAAATGTTTGATCTGCTTAAATTTGAGTTTGATGTTTTTTCTTGAAAATTAGTTTCTTATATTTTTTTTGATAAAAAACATTGACAGCAGAATATTAAGTATAAGAAAACCTCCACTTCCGGCTAAGAATATCCCTTTCCACTGAGGGAAAACTATAAGTGAAGTAATAGAAGCTACAACAATAGCTGCTATAATAATCCAAAGAACTGTAAGAATCTTTTTCTTTTTCGTCATTATTGAGTCGGTTTTTTAGTTAATCGCTATGTGTATATAATGAGTTTCTACAAAATTATTAAAAATAATTCATTCTGAATGCTTTTTTAGCCAGTTGGTGATATCTTCAAGAACTTTGATTGAGAATGTTTCTTCAATTTTTGCATATTCATCAACCTGGCCGGTTATGCTTCCCTGAAAGAGGTGGTTGAGGTTGGGGTATGGCTTTATATCTACTTTATTGTTTCCTCCCTTTTCAATATTGTTTTTGATAGCGTTAAGGTTTTTCTCAGCAAGTATCTGGGTATCGTTCACGCCATTTATTGCAAATACCGGACACCTTACCTTATGTAGATACAATTCGGGATTAGAGATTAGAAAACTTCTATAACCGGGAGATACCATCGTATTATATTGCGAGCGAAGAAAAGCATCCTTATCAGCTTTGAGTTTTATGAGTATTGGTATTTGATCCCACAGTTGCAACAAATTATCACGCAATGTTGTTTTATGGCTCTCCGAATTATCCCACTCAAGCAATTTCTCAAACATCTCCCTGTTGGTTTTCTGCATCCTATCTATTGTCTCAGGCTCCATATTCTGAAAACGCATAGAAGTTTCGTTCTGATCTAGAACAATCTCAATACCTTTTATACCCGGGGCAGCCATCAATACAATAAAGCTGATGTCTTTGTTAGCTGATGCTACAATTGGTGCAACAATACCACCTTCGCTGTGTCCGATTAGTCCGATTTTTGAGTTTTCTATCTCTTTTCTGCTTTTGAGATATTCAACTGCAGCTTTGGCGTCATCTGCAAAACTACTAATGGTTGCAGTAGCATAATTTCCGGTTGATTCACCAACACCTCTCTTGTCGTATCTGAGTACTGCAAAACCATTGCGGGTAAGATGGTCAGAAATGACGAAGAATGGTTTATGACCATAAACCGTTTCGTCTCTGTCGTTGCGACCGCTTCCGGCAATTAACACAACTGCAGGAAAAATACCAGAATCACCGGGAAGTGTAAGAGTTCCTGCAATGGTGTGATTACTCTCGTTAACTGAGAAAGTTACATCTTCAGAGATATATGGAAGAGGCTCAACAGGTGTTTGCGGGCGATTAATTATAGGTTTTTCGCTCTTCTTTAATACCAGTGGAAACATCATTCCTCCCTGGTTGAAAGTCCCATTTATTGAATCCCCTTCAAGAGTTCCCCGATAAAACAGACCTAGTCCGGTTGCAACAATCTCAAGCCTATTGTCTTCAAATGAAGTCTTTGTAGTTGGTAAGCCAAACGCCCCCTGATCGGGGCTATCCATTGTAGCAGTGTAAGCAGTGTCGGATTTGGTGATGTTAAAAACCACTCGCAAGGATGTTCCCTGAATATCCAGACTACCCGACCAGGTTCCGCTTATTTGCTGAGAAAACAGTGAAAAACTTAGGAGCAAAAGAACAAATAATACAAATGTTTTATTCATGATGGTATGGTTCGTTATTAATTATTGTCATAGCACGGTAAATTTGTTCAGTAAATAGCAGTCGCACCATCTGATGGGTGAATGTCATTTTTGATAATGAAATTTTCTCGTTTGCCATCTTCAGAATCTCCTCAGAGAAGCCATAGGGACCTCCTATTATGAAAACGAGCTGCTTTGGAATACTACTCATTTTCTTCTCAATATATCCCGCAAACTCTTTAGATTTATACTGCTTGCCGTTCTCGTCGAGCAGCACTACATAGTCGGTTGGTTGCAGGCTCTTTAGGATATTTCCTGCTTCCGCCGCTTTATGCTCTTTTTCCGTTACTTTTATTTTTTTCTTAACGTCCTGTACTATCTTCATTTCGAATGAGATATAAAAATTAATTCTTTTTATATAATCGTTAATTAATGTCGATAAAAGGACATTATCTGTCTTTCCTACAGCTAGTAAAACTAATTTCATGATTAATAACAGTAATATATTACAAATATAACCGAATATTTTGTATTTTTGTATGCGTTTTTTTAGTAAATTATAACAAAAGGGACAGAAATATTGGATAGTCCCATTATCGTTTAAGCCATTTATAATGGAGTATAAAGAATTAATCAATAACCTTATAGAACTTGCATTTGCCGAAGATATTGGTGATGGCGATCATACTACTCTATGTAGTATCCCTTCGTCAGAAACCGGAAGTTCGAAGCTTCTTATTAAAGAAGAGGGTATATTGGCAGGCGTTGAGGTAGCAAAAGAGGTGTTTCATAAATTTGACCCGGAATTAAAAATCGAATTATTTTTAGAAGACGGAAGTAGAGTTAAACCCGGCGATGAGGTGTTTATTGTTTCCGGTAAGATTCAGTCGATTCTTCAAACTGAGCGCCTTGTTCTAAATATAATGCAGAGAATGAGTGGCATTGCTACTGTGACAGATAGATATGTAAAGCTTTTGGAGGGTACAAACGCTAAAGTTTTAGATACTCGCAAGACCACTCCCGGAATGAGAGTTTTGGAGAAACAGGCTGTTAAAATTGGTGGTGGTGAAAACCATAGAATTGGTCTTTTTGATATGATTCTTTTGAAAGATAATCATGTTGATTTTGCAGGAGGGATATCAAAAGCAATTGAAAGAGCGCAGCAGTATTTGGAAGAGAAGGGTAAAGGTCTTAAAATAGAGATTGAAGTAAGGGATTTGGAGGAATTAAATGAAGCGCTTGATACCGGGGGGGTAGATAGAATAATGCTTGATAATTTTACTCCAGAACTGACTCGTGAAGCCGTGAAAATTGTAGATGGACGAGTTGAATTAGAATCATCAGGAGGAATAACAATCGAAACCATTCGAGAATATGCCGAGACAGGGGTTGACTATATCTCTGTAGGGGCTCTTACTCATTCGGTTAAGAGCTTGGATATGAGTTTAAAAGCAATATGAAAAAGTATGAATGAAGAGAATAATAAGCAGTTACTTCTTGACAAAAGATATATGCGTATGGCTTTTATCTGGGCTGAGAACTCGTATTGTGAACGCAGGAAGGTTGGGGCGCTTCTGGTGAAGGATAAAATGATTATTTCGGATGGTTACAACGGTACACCCTCCGGATTTGAAAATATTTGTGAGGATGAGAATAATGTTACGAAACCATATGTGCTGCATGCTGAAGCGAATGCTATTACAAAAGTAGCCCGCTCAAACAATAGCAGTGAGGGAGCAACGCTTTATGTAACCTCATCTCCTTGTATTGAGTGTTCGAAGTTAATAATTCAGGCAGGTATAAAAAGAGTTGTTTTTTCAGACTCATACAGATTAAGTGATGGAATTGAGCTTCTAAAAAGGGCGAAAATTGAAATTGTTGGAGTTGAGATGTAAGGATTAACAAAATATATAGAAGAAAAGAGAATTGATGGATTCAGGCAGAAGAATAAGGACATGGTTACCACTGTTGATTGCTATAGGTGTTGCAATAGGTATTTTTATTGGCAGCAAATATGGCAGATTCAGTAGTTCGGGCAGAATTGAAGGTTTAGGAAAGATTGATGCCGTTTTGAACTATGTGCGTGAATCGTATGTAGATACAGTTAATATGTATCAGCTGGTTGAAGATGCATTGCCAAATATTATACAGGAACTGGACCCCCATTCGGAGTATATTTCTGCCGCAGACATGAAACGTGTTAATGAATCGCTGGAAGGTCATTTCTCAGGAATTGGTGTTAGTTTTTATTTATTGAGAGATACTATTGTTGTAACAAGTATTGTTCCCGGAGGGCCGTCGGAGGCCGCAGGTATAATGCAGTGGGATAGAATAGTAAAAGTTAATGACACTCTTGTTGCGGGTATAGAATTGAAAAATGAAGATGTCTTGAAAATTCTTCGTGGAGAGAGAGGGACAGAAGTTAAACTTGGGGTTAAAAGAGCTGATTCATCGGGACTTCATGAGATAACTGTTACAAGAGGAGAGATACTTACAAACAGTGTTAATGCTGCTTATATGGTAACCGACAGAATTGGTTTTATTAAGCTGGGTGTTAATTTTGGATACAACACGTTTAGTGAGTTCATATCAGCAATTTCAAAACTAAAGAGCTATGGTGCCAAATCTTTTATAATTGACCTGAGGGGAAATGTTGGCGGATCGCTTGAAATAGTAGTTGCAATGGTAAATGAGTTTCTTCAGAAAGGAGATTTAATAGTTTATACGGAAGGGCGTAACTTCCCGAGGAGTGATAACTATGCAAACGGCTCAGGGACATGTAAAGATGATGATGTTGTTGTATTGATAGATGAACTGAGTGCATCGGCAAGTGAAATTTTTGCAGGTGCTATACAGGATCACGACCGGGGACTGGTAATCGGCAGACGCTCCTTTGGAAAAGGTTTGGTTCAGAGTCAGAGAACATTCCCTGATGGTTCTGCTGTGAGGCTTACAGTTGCAAAGTACTATACCGCTTCCGGAAGGTCTATTCAGAGAGATTACGAGAAAGGTAAGTATGATGAGTATGAAATGGATGCAATAAGGCGCTATATTCAGGGAGACTATGTGAGTAATGATTTGACTTCAGAAAATATTATACAGTTTGAGACATTGAATGGCAGAGCGGTTTATGGCGGTGAAGGTATTATGCCTGACATATTTATAGCTCGAGATACAACAGGTCATAACTCATATTATAACTCGGTGGTAAACAGCAGGCTGGATGAAAAATATGCAATGATATACTCTGATAACAATAGAGACAGATTAAGTGAGTTTGAAACATGGCAGGATTTGCACAGATATTTACGTCAACAGCCACTTTTACTGAATCTGGTAAGCTTTGCAGACAACAACGGTATAAGGAGAAGACCGTACTATATTCAGGAATCAAGTGAAATGTTTGAGAACAACCTATATGCATATATAATCAGGAACTTTTTTGGAGAGGAGGCTTTTTGGGCTTCATATTACAGAGATGACTCATTGGTGCATAAAGGTGTTGAATTGATTGAGACAGGTAAAACCGACAGAAAATCAATAATTAATGAAGAGTATAAAGAGTAGCAAGCTATTCTTGAACTTATAATATTGAAACTTTGTTATACAATTGTCCCTTTATAGTAGATGAAAGGGAAAAGAACTGAACTATATATCTATGAGTGTAATTCAAAACTTTCTATCACGTCGAGTATTATCACGCACTGCAATATTTGTTATAGATATTCTGATGATACTCTTTTCTACAGTCTTGATGTATTTTTTAGAATATGGATTTTCGGGACTAAATGCAGAAGTTAGAAATGAAGGTACAAAATTGAGCCTTCTTCTTATTTTCTTTAACTCAATAGCATTTTTTGTTTTTCGGACATTTAGCGGTATTCTTAGGTTCTCTTCATTCTCAGACCTTATAAGGATTGTTTATGCACTGATTTTGGGATATATGGCAACATATATTACAATTCTTATACTGGGGAACTTCGATCAGGGGGCAGTTGTGAGTAATACCACCTATATAGCTATTTTTCTGCTTAACACGTTCCTTATGATTTTCTCTCGAATTTTGGTAAAAGAAGTTTATGAAGGAATTACCGGTAACAATGTGAAACCGGTTAATGTTTTTGTTTATGGTACAAAACAGGCCGGTATAAGTGTGGCTAAATCTTTGAAAGGTAATAAGGAGTTTAATTACAGAGTGCTTGGGTTTATCTCCGATGAAAGTCATATGATTGGGAAAGAGCTTTTAGGAGTTACAATACATGCTAATGACGAGAATCTTTTCAGAGTACTTGGGGTGAAGGATGTGAAAACCATAATTGTATCGCCACAAAAGATGGATGAGATAAAGGATTCTACTCTTCTTGCTAATTTTGTTGACCATGATATATCTCTGCTTACAACAGTGCCTTTGAACGAGTGGAGTGGTACATCTATAAAAAAAGATCAGTTAAAGGATATTCAGATTGAAGATCTGCTTCCTCGTGACCCTATACGAATAAATATGGCGAAGATTGCTTCAACCATTGAAGGTAAAAGAGTTATGATTACTGGTGCAGCAGGTTCGATTGGAAGTGAGATAGTAAGGCAGGTTGCATCTTTTAATCCATACAGTGTTATTCTTATTGATCAGGCTGAAACGCCACTTCATGATTTGAGGTTGGAGCTTAAAAGTAAATGGAGGGAACTCAATATTGAGACTGTAATAGCCAATGTGAGTAATGCTTCGCGTATGGAGAGAGTTTTTAATAAAACAAGACCTCAGTATATTTTTCATGCGGCTGCCTACAAGCATGTTCCAATGATGGAGGTAAATGTTTCTGAGGCAGTGCAAACAAATATTTTAGGAACTAAAACACTTGCAGATTTAGCTGTTAAATATAACGCAACTAAATTTGTGATGGTGTCAACAGATAAAGCTGTTAACCCATCTAATGTAATGGGTTGCTCTAAAAGAGTCTGTGAGATTTATGTACAGGCAATTTCTAAAAAAATTGAGAGATATAATGAGAAATCGACTCAGTTCATTACAACTCGATTTGGTAATGTGCTCGGTTCCAATGGGTCTGTTATTCCTTTATTTAGGGAGCAGATTAAGAAGGGCGGACCGATTACTGTTACACACCCTGAAATAATCAGATACTTTATGACTATTCCCGAAGCTTGCCAGTTGGTGCTGGAGGCTGGTGCTATGGGGAAAGGTGGTGAAATTTATATATTTGATATGGGCAGACCGGTTAAGATACTTGATCTGGCCAAAAGGATGATAAATTTATCTGGTTCCAAATCAATCAAAATTGAATTTACCGGACTGAGAAATGGTGAGAAGCTTTACGAGGAACTTCTTAATAATGCTGAACATACAAAGCCAACTCATCATGAAAAAATTATGATAGCTGATGTGCGTGAGTATAAATATGAGGAAGTTTGTAAAAAAGTTGATGCATTGATTAATATCTCATATGAATATGATGATATGCGAACGGTTAAAAAAATGAAGGAACTGGTGCCTGAGTTTTTAAGTATAAACTCGCCGTTTGAAGCGATTGACAGGCTATTAGAGAAGATAGCCGGCAAAACTATTATTCCAAAAAATTGATAAGCAAGCTTTATTCTCTAAAATCTCCCTGCATATCGCATAGCTTTTTGTAATAGCCATCCTTAGCGTAAAGGATACTGTGCTGCCCCGACTCAACAATTTCCCCATCTTTCATCACAAAAATCTCATCTGCATTTTTTATTGTGGAAAGTCGGTGTGCAATTACTATCGTTGTGCGACTTTGCATCAGTTTATCCAGTGCTTCCTGAACCAGTCTTTCTGAGTCGGTGTCAAGTGCAGAAGTAGCTTCATCAAGAATTAGAATCTGTGGGTTTTTTAAAACAGCTCTGGCTATACTTATACGCTGTCTTTGACCTCCGGATAGTTTGCCGCCGCGATCGCCAATATTTGTATCATATCCTCGCTCAGTTGCCATTATAAACTCATGAGCATTTGCAATCTTTGCAGCTTCGATAACCTGCTCCTCTGAAGCCTCTTTTACACCAAATGCAATATTATTGAAGAACGAATCGTTGAAAAGTATAGACTCCTGATTAACATTCCCCATTAATGATCTGAGATCATGAATCCGGACATCCTTTATGTTTATTCCATCAATTTTGATAGACCCTTTCTGGATATCATAGAATCGTGGCAGCAAATCTGCCAAAGTAGACTTTCCTGATCCGGACTGACCTACAAGAGCTATAGTCTTTCCTTTTTCAATTGAGAGACTAACACCTTTTATAACCCAGTCATTATTGTATTTGAACCATACATTATCATATTCAATTCCTTTGCTGAAGCTTATATTTTGCGGATTTTCGGGTTCCGTAATAGGGTTTTCAGCATCAAGTATTCTATCTATTCTCTCCATTGAAGCCAATCCTCTTTGCACAGCATAAGCTGATCTTGAGAGTTCTTTTGCAGGGTTTAATATACTGTAGAATATTGTGAGGTAGTATATGAATGTTGCAGCATCAATTATGCTTGTTTCACCTAAAATTAGTGAACCTCCGAACCATAAAACTATTGCAATTGTGATTGTGCCAAGAAGTTCGCTCATCGGGTGTGCCAGCTGTTGCCTGCGTGCTATCCTATTTGACATCCTTCTGAACTCTTTACTTCCTGCATGAAAACGCCTGGATATCTTGTTTTCGGCAACGAATGCTTTTATTATTCTTAATCCGCTCAAAGTCTCTTCAATCTGTGACATTAATTCACCCCATTTGTTTTGTGCTTCAAAGGATGATCTCTTTAGGTTTCTGCCTACTCGCCCCATTATAAAACCCATTATTGGCAAGACTACTAATACAAAGAGTGTTAGTTGCCAGCTAAGAATGGTCATTGTGGTTAAGTATATAAGTATGAGTATTGGGTTTTTGAAAAGCATGTCGAGTGAACTCATTACAGAGTTTTCTACCTCATTTACATCACCAGATATTCTTGCAAGAATATCTCCTTTTCTCTCTTCGGAGAAGAAACCAAGGTTTAGTGCGAGAATTTTGTCATTGATATTGTTGCGAATGTCTTTTACAACACCGGTTCGTATAGGGATAATAAAATAGGACCCAAAATAGGCTGTTGATGTCTTTAGAAGAGTCATAACAATTAATATAACAGCAAGCATCATGAGAGTAAAGCTGCTCCCGTTTGTTTCTATTAAATGAGTGACAAACCAGTTTAAATTATTTAGAGTGATATCTATTAGGGTATTATCTTCACTTTTCCAGGGTATAAACTCAAATGTTTCGGTATTTACTTTAAACAACACCTGTAGTATAGGAATTATTGTTGCTAAAGAGAAAACATTTAGTATTGCAGTGAGAATATTAAAAAGAAAAGCAAGAAATGCATACTTCTTATATGGTGGAAGAAATCTTCGTAAGATTTGAATGATACCTTTCATCACTTGAAATGTTTGTTTTAATTATGCTAAATAGTTGTTCTTTTAATTGGGCTGCAAGTTACATATAAATTATCATTTTGTTGATTAAAGATTGTCTGTTTTCGTCTTATTTCCTTCATTGTAAAAGTGCGCTTAAAAGATTAACATTATTTCAGTGTTTTTTATTCGACTGATAATCTTGCTCTTGGTTCTTTATCTGATGTTTTTTGAAAAATATATGGAAAATAATTGCAGAATTAGTTTGGATGATAAAAAATACTTCCTATCTTTGCACCCGCTTTTGGAAGGAACATTTAGATATGTT
>CAZYNA010000052.1:0-17203 GCA_964648775.1 uncultured Proteiniphilum sp.
CAAAATAAAAAAGAGACTGTCTAAAGGAAATTTAATTCTATTTTGAGACAGCCTCTTATTTTCACTTGTGTCTTACCGCACAAAGTTCTATTCAGGATGTATAGACTCTGTAGGACATACATCAGCACAAGCGCCACAGTCTGTGCAAGCGTCAGGGTCAATCACATAGATATCACCTTCAGAAATTGCTTCAACGGGACACTCATCAATACATGAACCACATGCAATACAACTGTCGTCAATTACGTAAGCCATGTTAATTAATTAATTTAGTTTGTAATAAAATTTGTATTACACAAAGATAATAAGTTTATTTAATTAATTAGACAATATTTGAATAAAAAACACGTTTAACACAATAATGAATAAAGCCAGAACATATCTGATTGTCATATTACTGCTATGCTCAGTAAGTATGAGAGGTCAACACAGAAAGTTACAAAATCAGCCATATGCTGATCAGCGCATCTTTCACTTAGGGTTTACAATAGGCCTTAATACACAAGATTTAATACTGACTAACTCTGGTTATGTAAATGAAAACGGTGAGGTTTGGTTTTCAGAAATTCCAAGATACTCACCCGGATTTGCAATCGGTCTAATCAGTGATTTACATATCAACAGATTTATGAATATGAGAGTTATCCCAACTATATATCTGGGTGAAAAACAGTTTATATTTAAAGAACAGACATCCGGAGAAGAATACTCAACTACAATAAGAAATAATTATTTATCAATACCATTATATTTCAAATTTTCATCTGAAAGAACCAATAACTACAGACCTTATGCTATTATAGGCGGGTATGGATCTGTTGAGCTGGCTTCAAAAAAAAATCAGGCTGTGCTTTTAAAACCCTATGATTTCGGGTTGGAGTTAGGTATTGGCTGCGATTTCTATCTGCCTATGTTCAAGCTTGCACCCGAACTTAAGTTTAGCTTTGGTTTAGTAGACATTCTGGAAACGTACAGAAATGATCTGAAGAATGAGGAGTTATTTAAGTATGCAAATTCTTTATCAAATGCCCGACAAAGAATGATCACTCTAAGTTTTAATTTTGAATAAAAAAACTGTTGAAATATTACCCAATTGTTTTCTTTAATAATGAATTATAAGTCTTATATCCTGTATAAAATTTTAAAAGAATACTTTTTCTATACTGCGTGGCTATACTGATATTTTTTGTTTTGGAAAGATTTGTTTTGCGCACAGATTTATAAGATGGTCTTAAGGAATAATAATCAATATACGCTTTAATAACTGCACTTGCATTTTTGAATTGCCCTTTTAGTATTAAGTGTAAAAAGGCGAGTATATCAAAAACAAACCTCATGATAAAAGTGCTATATAATTCTGACTCAGAAACATTCTTATAAAGCATAAGAAGATTGTTTCTGAAGTTCAGATACATTTTTTTAGGATTATCCTTACTTAATGATGCTCCACCTACATGGTAAACTGCTGATGATGGAACACAAACGACTTCCCTACCCCTTGCGTTTAGTCGCCAGCATAAATCAATCTCCTCCATATGAGCAAAAAATCTTCCATCCAACCCTCCGGCATCTATATAGTCTTTGAGTCTGATACATAAACATGCACCGGTAGCCCAGAAAATTGGAATCTCAGTATCATATTGCCCTAAGTCAGCTTCAACTTTCCCCAAAATCCTGCCTCTGCAAAAAGGATATCCAAACCTATCAATAAATCCACCTGCTGCACCCGCATATTCAAACATACTCTTATCATTATAAGAAAGTATTTTGGGTTGTACCGCAGCAACTTCCGGATGCGAATCCATATATGAAATCAACACTTTAAGCCAGTTAGAGGTAGTTTCCACATCAGAGTTAAGAAGTACAGCATACTCCGAGTCAATCTGTTCTAAGGCTTTATTGTAACCTTCAGCAAAGCCATAATTCTTATCAAGTATTATTAATGGCAGTTCAGGATAATTTAATTTCAGAAACTGCACAGAATCGTCTGTTGAGCCATTATCTGCCACAATAACCTCAGTCTCTTCATCAACTGAATGAGAGATCACTGAAGGAAGAAATTGTTCCAGAAGCTTTGTTCCGTTCCAGTTTAAAATTACAATGCTGGTTTTAGCTTTATGCTTTTTCATTTAGTTTCAGGTTTTTTGAATTTCCATCGATCATGCGACCAGAGGTAATATGCCGGTTCTCTAATAATTGTCTCTTCAAGTTTATTCATGTATCGTTCCATAATAACATTTTCAGTTTCTACAGATGCATCAGGTGTAACAACAAAAAATTTACCATTGTAATGACCTCTCTTCACTTTAGTAATATCAAGATAAACAATAGAACAACTCAGCTTTTTAGAAATTCTTTCCATTCCTGTCTGCACCGGAGTGTCTTGGTTTAGAAACTTCATCCAATACATAGGCATTTGCCTTTTCGGACGTTGATCGGTTAAAAACCCAACAACAATTCTTTTACCCTCATTTCGTGCATTTATCATTTTTCTAAATACACCATTCATTTCAATAGGCACAGAATTAAACCGACGACGAATTTTATAAAAGAGTTTATCAAAAGCACCCGAACTAAGCTCCTTATAAACAAGTCCGGCTTCAATACTCTTATCTATATGCAAACAGATCGAAGGTACCCATTCCCAATTACCATAGTGACCAAGACTTAAAACACATGCTCCTCCATTACTTGTAAGTCGGGTAATAAGTTCAGGGTTTTCGAATTTCATACGCTTCATCATTTCGTCTTCAGAAAGGTTAAGAGTCTTTATTGTCTCAACAAAATAATCGCACAAATGGTGATAAAACCTTTTTTCCAGTTCTTTTATCTCTCTATCAGATTTATCAGGGAAAGAGTTTCTCAGATTCTTCCTCACAACCTTCTTACGATACCTCACCACATGGTAAACAATAAAGTACAGGATATCAGACAACAGGTATAAAACCGAAAAAGGCAGTAGCGAGTGTAAATACGCTACTGCATATAGAATAGAATAACTAATACTTTTTTTACTTCCCTCTTCATTCATTAAAATATCGCTTTCATAGCCATTTCATTATCATCATACTCCCCTATTTCAACCTCTATTGCCCGATTAATATATTTCTGGTCATAGTCGGAGTATAATTTAACATAATTCTCAGTGAATCCATGCATTCTCTTATCACGCTTTGTATGCTCAAAAAGCACTTTCCTTTTTGTACCTTGTTGAGATTTATAGAACTCGTGAAGTTTAACATCAGAAATATCAAGCAGAGCCTTACTTCTTGCATGTTTCGATTTCGGATCAACTGCATAATCAATCTGCAATGCCTGAGTACCAGGTCTCTCAGAGTAGGTAAACACATGAAGCTGAGAGAATTCAAGTCCTTCAATAAATGCTCTTCCTTCTTCGAAATAATCATCCGTTTCACCTCTGACTCCTACAATCACATCAACTCCAATAAATGCATGTGGCAGAACTGATTTAATTTTTTCAACTTTATGTCTGAACAGTGCTGAGTCATACTTACGCTTCATCAGCTTCAAAACAGAATCACTACCCGCCTGTAATGGCATGTGGAAATGAGGAGCAAACCGTTTTGAATTAGCAACAAAATCAATAATTTCATCCGATAGCAAATTAGGTTCTATAGAAGAAATACGGTACCTTTCTACTCCCTCCACTTCATCAAGAGCTTTAATTAAATCGATAAAACTCTCTTTGGTGGTGTGACCAAAATCACCAATATTTACCCCGGTAAGTACAATCTCTTTGCCACCTTCCTCAACCACCTGTTCTGCCTGTTTAATCAGATCAGCAATTGATCCGTTCCTGCTTCGTCCTCTGGCAAATGGAATAGTGCAAAAAGAGCAGAAATAGTCACAGCCGTCCTGAACTTTCAGGAAATATCTTGTACGATCATCAGCCGAAACTGAAGGAACAAAAGATCTTATTCTATGAGTCTTTGAGGTAATCACCTCACTCTTTTCTTTCTTTTGCAATCCATCGAGATACTTCACCACATCCAGTTTCTGTTCAGCACCAAGTACCAAATCAACACCTTCAATCTCTGCAATTGCTTCCGGTTTTAATTGAGCATAACAACCGGTTACCACTACAAAAGCCGAAGGGTGCTCCTGAATCGCCTTCCTGATAGCCTGACGCCCTTTCTTGTCTGCAAGCTCTGTAACTGAACACGTATTTATAACACAAATGTCAGCCTGCTGCCCTTTTCTTGCACGCATGATACCTGAATTAAATAACTGTCGGCCAATTGCCGATGTTTCAGCAAAATTCAGTTTACATCCAAGAGTGTAATATGCAGCTGTTTTATTTTGAAAAACTGTTTGATCAATCATAATTAAACTAGTCGCTTGATAAACTTGTTACTACTCTTAATAACAAATCAAGCAGCATTTTTATAAACTGTGAATAATTTAAACCACAAAAATACAATTTAACTCTTAATTTACACCCTTTTTTTCTTTGATAATAGATTTTTAGATACTATTTTTGCACAAGTTTAGCTATTTTGTGCAATACTATTTTAAGAATTCAACTATGATTGATCAGAATTTCATCAAACTCTACGAGGATAATTTCAAAAAGAACTGGGATTTGCCTGCCCTTACAGACTACAAAGGCGGCACTTCTTACACTTACGGAGAATTATCTCTTGAGATTGCAAAACTTCATTTACTTTTTAAAGAATTGAGAATTGAAAAGGGTGATAAAATATCTCTGATTGGTAAAAATCACTCTTCATGGTCAATCTTATTCATGGCTACATTAACCTACGGTGCAGTTATAGTACCAATTCTGCATGAATTCAACTCCGAAAGTATGGAGGAGATTGTTCAGCACTCCGATTCAAAGCTACTGTTTGTAAACAAACCGATATGGGAAGGCATAACCAAACAAAATATCACAATTCCTGTATTTGATATTCCCACCTTCAATCTGATTAAAAGCAATGATGATAATATTGCCTTAATTGTAGAATCGATTAATGAAAAGTTTGCACTAACATATACAAACGGTTTTTCAAAAGATGATGTAAAATATGGCGATGTAAATAATAACGAGGTTGTTTGTATCAACTATACTTCCGGAACAACCGGTTTCAGTAAAGGGGTTATGATTACAGCTAATAATTTTGCGGGAAACGTAACTTATGCCGACAAACTCCAACTTTTATTCAGAGGTGAGCGTATCCTCGCCTTCCTTCCAATGGCTCACGTATATGGATGTGCTTTTGATTTCCTTTATGCATTATCGGCCGGAGTGCATATTACACTATTAGGTGTTATTCCCACTCCAATGAATCTTGTCAAGGCACTTCAACAAGTTAAACCACATATAATTATCACCGTTCCATTAATATTCGAAAAGATATATAAGAAAAAAATACTACCCATTGTCAGTAAGCCGGTAGTAAAAGTATTACTTAAAATTCCGGGAGTTGGCAATCTCATTTTAAACAAGATTAAAAGTTCACTCACAGACTCTCTGGGAGGAAATTTCAGAGCTGTTATTATTGGAGGTGCCGCTCTCAATTCTGAAGTGGAAGCTTTCTTTCATAAAATTAAATTCCCATTCACAGTGGGTTATGGGATGACAGAATGTGCTCCATTAATTTCTTATGATCATCATTACGATTTCGTGCCAACTTCATGTGGTTCAGTACTCGAAGATATTATGGAAGCGCGCATCGATTCGGAGAATCCGGAAAAAGTAGCAGGCGAGATTCAGGTTAGAGGTGAGAATGTGATGAAGGGATACTACAAAAATCCGGTAGCTACTGCCGAAGCATTCACAGAAGATGGATGGCTTAAGACAGGCGATTCAGGCATAATGATAGGCAGACGTCTGTTTATAAAAGGACGAATTAAAACTATGCTGCTTACTGCAAATGGTCAGAATATTTATCCGGAAGAGATTGAATCAAGATTAAATAACCTGCCTTATATTGCTGATAGTGTTGTTGTATTGCGTGAATACAGATTAGTTGCACTTATTTATCCAGATATGGATGCTGTAAAAGCCGATAATGTTACAACAGAGGAGCTAAAATCTATAATGGATAACAACAAGGCTAAACTTAATGATTCTGTTGCTCAGTACGAGAGAATCAGTGCCATTGAAATTGTAGAAACGGAATTTGAAAAAACACCCAAGAAGAGTATAAAACGCTATTTATATAGTTAATTCGCATTTTAAGAACCACTCTAAAAAGGGTGGTTTTTTAATGTTTAATATTTGCATTTAGTTTAAATGGTTATGGTTTGTGTAAAAATTGTAACTTTGCAACACTGATTATAAGATAAGAATAATTGAGACTATATAAACAATCAACTTTTTAGATGAAGAAAACAACATACCACGGTATAATTCTAACACTCCTGCTTACCGTTCTAACTCTTGCAGGATGCAACCAGAGAGCAAATATTTATTTCGAGAAAAAACTAACATTCCCTGAACTTGTAACCTCCGATCAAAAAGTAAAACTGGCAGGTTATGTAGTACCCACTCAAAGTCAGTATGAATGGCAGCAATTAGAACTTACCGCATTCATTCACTTCGGAATAAACACTTTTACCGGAAGAGAATGGGGCTACGGTAATGAAGATCCCAAGCTGTTTAACCCAACCAATTTTGATGCAGAGCAATGGGTTATAGCGCTAAAAGATGCAGGATTTAAAATGTTGATTCTAACTGCAAAGCACCACGATGGATTCTGTTTGTGGCCAACAAATACATCCGGCTATTCGGTTGCAGCATCCCCCTGGCGAAATGGTAACGGCGACGTAGTTAAAGAAGTGCGGGAAGCTTGCGAAAAGCATGATATGAAATTTGGTGTATACCTTTCGCCTTGGGACAGAAACGCAGAAAGTTATGGCGATTCTCCAAGATACAATGAAATGTTTGTGCAGCAACTAACCGAGCTACTCACCAACTATGGCGAAGTACACGAGGTGTGGTTTGACGGAGCAAACGGCGAAGGCCCCAATGGCAAAGTTCAGGAGTACGACTGGACACGCTTCTATCATGTAATAGACAGTCTGCAACCAATGGCAGTTAAAGCTATTATGGGTAACGATGTGCGTTGGGTAGGAAATGAGAGCGGACTGGGCAGAGAGACCGAGTGGAGCGTTACACCCCTTCAGCCCGGAGTTAACGAAGCAGTAATTTCAGAAAACATCAGGCTTAATATCTCGGCAACCGCTCAAGATTTAGGCAGTAGAAACCTAATAGAAGAAGCAAATACGATTTATTGGTACCCATCAGAGGTTGATGTTTCAATTCGTCCGGGATGGTTCTATCATGCCGAGCAGGATCATCAGGTTAAAACACTTGCACACCTTGTAGACATCTACTATCAGTCAGTTGGCATGAATTCCGTACTTCTTCTCAATATCCCCCCCGATACACGTGGCAGAATTCATGAAATAGATGTGGAGCGATTAAAAGAATTTGGTGAATATATAAATTCAACATTCTCTAACAATAAACTTATTGATGGTGACTCTGAGTGGAAAGCACGCGCAGGAGCAAGCAAAGAATTTGATATCCTTCCAAACGAAAAATTCAACACCGTTATGCTTCAGGAAGATATACTTAAGGGACAGAGAGTTGAAGAATTTACCGTTGAAGGTCTGGTTGGCGAAAAGTGGATACCCCTCGCAGAAGGTACAACTATAGGATATAAACGACTATTAAGATTCGCTACCAGCGATGCAACAAAAATACGTGTTACTATCAATGAAACACGCGATATAGCAAACATAAAAACCGTAGGAACATTCTATGCCCCTGCTTTGCAAGGTGAAACCAATGAGAGTGATTTATCCGACCTATCCTCTGAAATCTGGGAAGTAATAGATGCTCAGCCATTAGTTATTGATTTAGGCGACACACACCCGATAAAAGGATTCACTTACTCACCCGACAATTCAAGAGAGTCTGTATTCACCTATATTTTCAGTGTAAGTGAGGATGGCGAAAGCTGGAATGAGCTGGCAAACAGCGAATTCAGTAATATCAAAAACAACCCCATCCCACAAAGAGTTACATTCGATCAGGCTGTAAATGCCAGATATATTAAGATCGAAACCTTAAATGGTGTTGATGGAGGAATACCTTCTGTTGAAAAAGAACAAATTGGTGTTTTATTAAACTAACCACAATGTAAATATGAAAAAATATATACTATCCGTTTTTATACTTTTGGCAACAACAGTAAGCGGTCAGACATTAGATGATCTGTTCCGGTCGATACCCCCTTCAATATTGCCCGGTATCACAGAAGACAACAAAACCATGCTTATAGTGGACACAGCAACCGCGTCAGTTCCCTATATTTTTGGAGAAATAACTAAATTAAGTCACACCGAATCTTACATCAAGCTTCAAACATCAGATATAGGTACAACACAGATAAAACTTTTACCTATAGCTGGCGATTCAGTAATAATTTCTGTTGTAAACACAGTTTGCGGAGGTGTAAAATCAGCCACATGCAATAGTGATATATCGTTCTACACAACAGAGTGGGAAAAGCTAAATAACAATCTCTACCTCCCTGAAATATCTGCTGAATCATTCTATGATTCTTCTAAAAAATCAACAGATAATTATAAATATGCATTATCTTTGCCCGATATGAGTCCGATTTCAGCTGAATACAATGGAACAGACAATACTCTAACCTTGATATTCAACTATAAAAAACACCTTTCGGATAACCATATAGAAACAATAAAACCATTTCTTATAAGCGATACGCTTGCACTGAGTTGGCAAGACAACTCTTTCAGGTAAATCTTATATGCGCCCGTAGTTCAATGGATAGAATACCGGATTCCGGTTCCGACGATGGGGGTTCGATTCCCCCCGGGCGTACTTTCAACAGTTCAAGTATAATTTATTGATTAAAGGTGTCGCCTTGTCTGATATCACCTGTCTGCATTCCTTTTCTGAACCAGTATGTTCTCTCTGCCGAAGTTCCATGCGTAAATGAGTCGGGCACAGTATATCCCATAGATCTTTTTTGTATTGTATCATCTCCAACAGCAGTTGTAGCACTAATTGCCGATTCAAGATCTCCCGGTTCAAGCTGAATAATATTCATCCTTTGTGCGTGATACACCCAAACTCCGGCAAGAAAATCTGCCTGCAGCTCAAGCTTTACATTAATTTTATTGAATTCTACTTCGCTTACACGACCTCTGTATTGATTAACCTGATCAAGTATTCCAAGCAGTTTTTGAACATGATGTCCAACCTCATGAGCTGTAACATATGCCATTGCCAGATCTCCGCTTGCACCAAACTCTGTTCTGAGCTGATGGAAAAAATTCAAATCAATGTACATACTTTGGTCGGCCGGGCAATAAAATGGACCCACCGAAGAGGTTGCACCGCCACATCCCGAAGTTGTAGCATCGGTAAAAGTAATTAATGTAGGATACTGATAAGTTTGATTTAGCTGAGTTCTGAAAATCTCACTCCAAACCTCATTTGCACTATTAAAAACTCCAAGAGTAAATACCTTCAGATCCTCATTTTCATTAACTCTCGAGGGGTCAACAATATCAGTACTTTCACCCGGAGCAATATTATTTACAAGGTTAATTGCATCAAAGGGATTCTGCCCCAACAGAAGCGCAATTATTGCAACAATAATCACTCCACCACCTCCAATAGCGGCAGTTTTGCCTCTGCCCCTACCTCTACGGTCTTCGTAGTTGGCTTCACTATCATCTCTTCTTACCCATTTCATAGAATTAATTATTAGGTTTGGTTATTGAATAAACTATTCAGCCTTTTTAAGCCATTCATCCACAATCTCTGAGTCGTATCCCATAGATTTAGCCTTATTGAAATCTGCCCTTGCAGCAACCTTGTCAAATTGCTCCAGTCGCACTCTCCCACGCAGAAAAAAGAAATACGGATTCCCTGTTTGCACAAGTTCAATTGAACGTAAATCGGCTGAAGCAAGAAGAGATTGCCCCATATTTATATAACACTCTGCTCTGTTAAGATAAAAACTGGCATCAGGATTCTCTTCTGTATTTATCAGATCAGTATAAATATTTACTGCTTCTCCCCAATTGTTATCAAGCTTATAAACAAGCGCTTTGCTTAATTTAGTAAACATATGGTTTGGATCTATTTCTTCAGATTTTCTGAAATCGGCTTCAGCTTTTGAGCGCTCATGTTCATCAAGATACAGAATACCACGGCGGTAATATGCCTCCACATCATCCGGATAATTACGTATCAGTGCAGTATAATCTTCCATTGCCTCGCTCAGCCTGTTCATATCAACCAGCAACGAAGCTCTGTTGTGCAATGTAACCTGTGGAAGAGGGTTATTTGGTAACGCAGAAGTAAAAGAAACAAAAGCATCTTCATATCTGCCCAATTGTCGCTGCATAATACCCAGGTTAAGCAATAGCACCGGGTTATTCTCATTTGCCGGATCAAGTCTCATAGCCTCCTCCAGAGAAATTGCCGCACTGTCGAGTTCATTATTTTCAATATGATTTGCCGACTTATCAACCCATTCGAGGTATGTTAGCGACTGCCCACTGCTGTAAAAAGCGCTCATCAATAGAGCTCCAATTAATATAATCCTTACTTTCATTAAGTTCCTTTTGTTCGTAATGTACAAAAATAGCCGTTTTTTTGTATTTTTGCTGCAATTATACATCAATAAAATTAAACAACGATTTTATGGCCCCATTATTGCAAACAATTATACCTGTAGATAGCCTCGCGGTGCAACCTTCCATCCAACCTACTTTCGGAGAACTGATTAAAGAGGGTAATTTTGAGCAGGTGTTGGATAACGTGCTCACCTGGAGCATCGATTTAGTGGCTAATATATTAATAGCATTAGTCATTTTTGTATTCGGCCGCTTTCTTATTATACAATTCGACAAACTATTTAATAAAGTTCTTAAACGAAGTTCATGGGACAGTGTGCTTAAAGGATTCATCAGAAGTATCGTTCAGACATTACTGTTCGTAGTTCTATTCATGATAATCATCAATGCAGTAGGTGTAAAAACCGTATCTATTGCTGCTATTATTGGTGCAATTGGTCTGGCAATTGGTCTGGCAATGAAAGACAACCTCGCCAATTTTGCCGGCGGGGTGCTCATTCTGCTCAGCAAACCTTTCAGGGGAGGCGATTATATTAAGGCGCAAAACCTTGAAGGTACAGTAGAAAGTATCGGTATACTGCATACAATACTAAGAACAGGCGATAATAAAACCGTTTATATCCCTAACGGACCGCTTTCAACGGGAAACATAACAAACAATAACAGTCTGGATGGCACCCTGCGCACCGAGATTATCGTTAATGTTGACTATGGCTGTAACGTTGAAGAGGTGAAAAATGTACTGATACAGACAACCAGCGAACACCCAAAAGTGCTGAAACAACCGATACCGTTTGCAAGAATGACTAAGATTAACCCAACCTCACTTGAGTTTACAGTAAGGGTATGGGCAATGAAAAGCGATCTTGCAGGTGTTAATAACGATCTTACCGAAACTATCTATAACAGGCTCTACGACAATGGAATGATAAGCTCGCAACAGCATGTTTCAATTAATATGACAAACGAAGCAGAGGGCTAATCACTAGTATTCAGAAGCAAAATGAAATTTGATATTCTTAAAATCCTGCTGAGCCATCATTAGTATATAGTTTGATTCTGCAAGGAACACATCCCTACCCTCCTTATCATGAGCCATATACTGGAATTTACGTCTTTTAAAGTCGGCAAGCTGCACCTTATCATCACTTTCAATCCAGCAGGCTTTATATAATTGAATAGGTTCCCATCGGCACTGTGCACCATATTCGTGCAGCAGTCTATATTCTATAACCTCAAACTGAAGCTGACCAACTGTACCAATAATCCTTCTTCCGTTAAACTGATTAACAAACAGCTGAGCAACCCCCTCGTCCATCAACTGCTCCACACCTTTATGCAGCTGTTTCGACTTCATCGGATCGGCATTCTCTATGTATTTAAACATCTCCGGCGAGAAACTTGGCAGTCCTTTAAAATGCAGATTCTCACCGGAAGTAAGTGTATCTCCAATTTTAAAGTTACCTGTATCGGGTAATCCTACAATATCACCCGCAAAAGCCTCATCCATAATCTCTTTCTTCTGAGCCATAAAAGCAGTTGGAGAAGAGAATTTCATCATCCTGTTAAAACGTACATGTTTATAGTTAACATTCCTTTCAAACCTGCCCGAACAGACTTTCACAAATGCAATTCGTGAACGATGATTCGGATCCATATTAGCATGAATTTTAAAAACAAAACCAGTGAATGCATCCTCATACGGATCAACAATTCTCTCTTCTGCCTGAACGGCACGAGGTGACGGAGCAATTTCCACAAAGCAGTCTAATAACTCCTTAACCCCAAAATTATTCAATGCAGAGCCAAAAAACACCGGAGCAAGTTTTCCGGCAAGGTAAGCCTCCCGGTCGAATTCCGAATAAACCTCCTTAATCAGTTCAATATCATCTCGCAAACCGATTGAAAGATTCTCACCAATATGTTTTTCCAGATCGGGTGATTCAATATCAAGATGTACAGATTCGGTAACCGCCTGTTTACTTGGCTTATACAAATCGAGACTATTCTGATACAGATTATAAACCCCTTTAAATCTTTCGCCCATGTCAATAGGCCAGCTCAACGGTCGCACCTTTATCTTCAACTCCTCCTCAAGCTCATCAAGAATTTCAAAAGGATCCCTACCCTCACGGTCGAGCTTATTCACAAACACCATAACCGGAGTGTTACGCATCCGACAAACCTCCATCAGTTTACGCGTCTGCGTTTCCACCCCTTTTGCCACGTCAACCACCACAATAACGCTATCAACAGCAGTTAAAGTTCTGAAGGTATCCTCGGCAAAATCCTGGTGTCCGGGAGTATCAAGTATATTAATCTTATGATTGCTATATTCAAACCCCATAACTGAAGTAGCAACAGAAATACCCCTCTGTTTCTCAATCTCCATCCAGTCGGAAGTGGCACTCTTCTTGATTTTATTTGATTTTACTGCGCCTGCTACATGAATTGCACCTCCAAAGAGAAGCAGCTTTTCGGTAAGTGTGGTTTTCCCTGCGTCGGGGTGACTAATCACAGCGAATGTTCTTCGCTTCTTAATCTCTTTTTTCAAACTCATCTATTGAAAATTAATCTAAATGTTTAGTTTTTTAATACAACGCCCAAGCGCCTCCTCCCATCTCGGGATTTCTACTCTAAAAGCGTTTGATATCTTTGAAGTGTCGAGAGTACTATATGCCGGTCGCACTGCCGGAGAACCATAATCGCTTGATTTTATCGGCTTTAGTTCGTAGTCGTCTATTCCGGCCTGTCGTTTAATTTCTCTTGCAAAATCGAACCTGGTAACGTCCCCTTTATTACAAAAGTGATAAATACCCGTTTTCCACTCATCAGTTTCTGAGGATTGCAGCATAAAAATTATCATCTCTGCCAGATCAGCAGCATATGTGGGCGAACCTTTTTCATCTTCAACTATGGTGAGGCTATCTCTCTCGTTCATCAGTCTAATCATTGATTTCACAAAATTCACTCCAAATTCAGAGTATAGCCAGCTGGTTCTTATTATAATCCAATCGCCCCCCAACTCCTGCAAGACCTTTTCACCCTCAAGCTTAGTTTTTCCGTAAACAGATAAGGGGTTAGTAGGCATATCCTCTTTATATGGGATGTCAGACATACCGTCAAACACAAAATCTGTTGAAATATGTATTATTTTGGCGCCATTCATCTTAGCAGCTCCGGCAAGATTTGCGATGCCTTCAACATTTACTGCGTAAGCCTTCTCTCTATCAGTTTCTGCATTATCAACAGCCGTATATGCAGCACAATTAATTATAAAATTAATATTATTGATTCTCACAAATTCATCAACCTGATCCCTGTTTGTTATGTCCAGATCCTCAAAATCAGTATATAAAAACCTGAAAGGAAGATTTGACTTATCCGAAATCAGCTTTAGTTCGTTGCCAAGCTGACCGTTAGAGCCTGTTACCAGTACATTCTTCTGCACAAGTCCGTAAAAATACTGCTCTTTTAAAGTTTCCTTCTTCTCAGCTCCCAGCAGCCTGATTGTTTCCGAAATAATTGCCATAAAATACCTCCTTATCCTTACTCTTTTGTATCCATATTTTTATATTTGTGAGATAACAATCGCAACAAAGCAGTAATCTGTGTAACCGCCGCCTGCGTCTCTTTTGTAATCTCTTTCTTCTGAATCTTCAGAAGCAGATACCCATAAAGTGCTGTAAAACAAGTCTCCAATTCAGGGATATCCTTATCGTCAGATTTTGAACGAAGCTCTACAATAAACGGTAATGTATTGTAATACACTCCAATATATTCCGACTCCTGCGGATCCTTTAGGAGTTGCAAATGCAAATCGGTAAGTTCAATAATAATATTCTTGTTAACCTGAAGATGTCCTTTCTCCTGAACACCCTCCGATTTCATCATCATTATCAAACCCTCATACCAGTCGCGTGCCTCATTTCGCTCCTCATCGGTCTGATATACAGAATTTATAATTGATTGCTGAATATTATCAATATCCAGCTTATAAGCTCTCAGCAAATCCTCTATCTGCCACATAAATAACAGATATTCTGCGATATTATCCTGTTTTTTTGGAATCTTCATCATTATAAACAGCAGGTAAGCCTGTGGAAATTTAAAATTAATAGTAAATTTGCTACAAAAATACAACAATATGCTCAAGTATCATATAATTGAATCAGGTAATTTCATAGGAGATGGTGGAGTAATGTTTGGTCCTGTACCCAAAAAATACTGGTCCGCCAAGTATAAAGTCGACGAGAACAACATGTGCGTAATGGCACTTCGCTGCGTTTTTATTGAAACAGAAACGCGAAAAATTCTTATTGATACAGGTATTGGTAACAAGCACGACTCAAAGCTAAAGTTCTTCAGTCCTCACAACAATATAGATATAAGAGACGAAATACGTAAGATTGGTTATGAACCCGAGGATGTTACAGATGTAATTATTTCGCACCTGCACTTCGATCATTGTGGGGGTAACACCGTTTTTAATGATAACAATGAAGCTGTACCTGCCTATCCCAATGCAGTATACCATCTCAGCCTAAAACAATGGAACAACTACCGCAACCCGTCACTGTTTGAGAAAGACTCATTTTTTGCTGATAATATTGAACCCGTATATGATGCCGGGCAACTGAGATTTGTTTTAGAAGATACACAACTCGAAGATAATATCAGACTTGAACTATACGATGGTCATTCACCCGGGCAAATTGCAGTTTTATTTGAAAACGGAGACGAAAAATATGCATTCCCCGGAGATGTTGTACCCACATCACTCAATTTGCAACTCAGCTGGCTTTGTGCTTACGACAACAGCATGGTGGTTGCCATGGAAGAAAAGAAGAAATTTATGGATAAAGCACGTGCAGATAAGCGAACTCTGATCTTCTATCACGACGCTTATACGAAATCTGCAAAGTTGTAACAGCAGTAAAATTAACATATTTTAAGCCTGTGTTTGGTATAAGCTATATGCTATATATAGTCCTGCCATCTCTATACTAAGTCCATACCAAGTCTGGTATTTCCTGATGATTTGTTGAGGAGATACCAGACTTGGTATAGACTTGGTAAGGAAATGATATAGACATGATATATGTTTAAAGTATAAATTACTTAATAGGTGTAAGTGCTAATTTTTTCCAAAAAAATATTTATATTTGTCATGATTTAAGATTTAATCGATATCTATCACGTCATGGATATAAATAAGTAGAGAGAGGATTTAAGAATAATTAAAAAACATGAGACATGAATATGATTGCTGAAATTTTTGACAATAAAAAATCAGCTGGTATGAAAAAGAATATTTATGAAAAAATCGCTAAACGGATTAAAGCATCATATTAAACTATTGACATTATTTCTTTGCATGTCTTTGTTTTGTGTTTGTTTACATGCTCAATTTGTGATAACACAGCAAATGAGTGACAGAATGAGTGGGACACTCCCAAAAGACCAGCTTGACGAAGGCACATATCGCTGTATTTATCAGTTTACACAGCAAATAAAGGAGAGTAAGACAGGAAATATATTGTTTCAGACAGATACGATTACACTTGATTTCGGAAGACAATTTTCTGTTTACTACGACTGGAACAAAGCTAGGCGGGATTCTCTTAATCGCGCAAAGACAAAAGACTTAAATATTACTGCTATTATTCATAAGACGAGTGCTGATTTTGATATGGTTCAATTTCAGGATGAAATTGGGAGCTATTTTGTAAATTCTAATAAGGGAGAAGATGCTGAACTATTTAAAAACCGTTTGAAGAACGAAATCATTACGGTAGAAGTATCTGATCTAGAATCCTACAAATGCATTGAACAGCTTGATCCACAAGATTGGCAATTTACTACTGATACTCTTACCGTGCTGGGCTATCTTTGTCAAAAAGCAACCACAACGTTCCGTGGAAGAATATACGAAGCCTGGTTCACACCCGAGATACCCATAAACGAGGGACCATGGAAGCTATACGGATTACCCGGTTTAATACTAAAAGTAGCTGTTGATGATGATCTGTTTTCTTTCGAAGCTATTGGTCTTGAAAATCTTAATGATGTCTATATTACGATGGATAAAGATTCATACTCCAACTGCACCCGAGAGGAGTATGCAAAATACAGATCGAATAAACGGAAAAAGCTTTTGGCACGACATTATTTTAATGGAGAACTGACTGTTGGTCGTACTATAAATCCATATCTATATAACGATCTGGAACTGGAATGATGGACATAACATATTAAAACATGAAACAAACAAATCTTATCGCTCTCTTTTTGTTTTTAATACTGATATCTTTTCCCGTTAAGGCACAATTTGTGATAACAGATCAGATGGTTAACCGATCAAATAATACACTGAAGAAAATTGAGCTAGATAACTCATTAATATCTGTATTCTACCAGTTTAAACAACAGGTTGAAATAGATAATAAGCCTGAATTTGTGACTGACACCACGCTTCTTGAGATTGGCACTATCTACTCACTTTATTGCAATATTTCCAGTCAGTGGCGCGATTCAATTTATTCGG
>CAZYNA010000053.1:0-17129 GCA_964648775.1 uncultured Proteiniphilum sp.
GGCACTCTAAGAACACCATCTTCAAATGACATTTGGTAGCGTGAATCTTCATCTGCAATTTTCAACAACGGATCTTCTTCACCTGCACTACGAGTGATAAGCTTGGTAGTGGTATAAACGAGTTCCACGGTTGCTAAATCAATATCTGCATTTGCAGGACTAATGTTGTATGTTAGCCAGGTGAATCCCTTATAAACTGATCCGGTTTCTTTAACCTGCCAGCCTAAGCCATTTTCTACGGACTTAGGTTTCCATTCGCTGATTCCACGTACAAGAATTAATGACGATAAACCGGGACCATAATCATATTCAGGCTTAAAGGTGATGCCTGTTACCCTTTGGTCTAAGTTCTCGTAAACGTCACCGATATAGTCGTAAAGAAAAGAAATACCTTCCCATATTGCAGGAATTTCTACATCTTCAATATAGGCTACTCGTTCCTGGAGATCATCAATTTCTGCTTCGGCAATTGTTAGTCTTTTGTGTAGTTTTATGATAAGACGTTTTAATTCTTTGTATTTTTCTATTAATTTATCAATATCTTCTCTGTTGTCTTCTATTTGCTGGAGATGATTAGCTAATTGACTTTCAATGCCATCAAGCCTAACGGACGTGCCATTAGATAAATTTAAGAGACCTTCTAAAGTTGATATTCTCTGTCCATATTGTAACGTTCTATCATCTAATGCTTGTAGTGCTGGAGCTGCTAAACTTTCAAAGAATTGGTTAATTGCGCTATTAACCCATGGCTTAATAGTTTTTTCATATAATTCATTTACCCATGGTTTGATTAGATCATTCACAAAATCTTCAATTTCTTCCTTTATGTCATCGAATATACCCATAGGTTGAACGCCTGAACTGTTGGCATCCTCTGCCTTGGATGCAATAGCATCCAACTCTGCTAAGCCATTGGCCTTATGGATACTGTAGCCTTCGGCTTTTGCAGCTAAAGCTATAACATTTTTCTGAAGTTCTACATCACTTGGAGAGGCAGCAAGTAGTGTTTTAGCAGCATTTAATTCCTCGTCAGCAGCTTTGATTTGCTCATCTGCTGCATTAAGGAATCCGCTTCGTAGCTGACTGATTGTGGTAGTGATCATCTCATAGGTGATCTCGTCATCAGTCTGCTTTGCAATTTCAATATCTTCATTCTGGCAACCTGCGACGGTGAATAGTGCCATCGCAGAAAGAACGAAGAGCCTGATAATTAATTTCTTTTTCATACTTGTAAATTTTTAATAAATTGATAAATCGAATTTTTTTAAGCATTAAACATTGTTTTGTATTTTATAATCTTAATTGCAACCATTATAAATTGTGTCTTACCTTACAAATATATGGCTATTAAGTAATCTTAGTTAAAATAAACCGTTGTTTTTCTTAACAAAACACAAAAAACAATATTCTAAAACAAAAAACAACACCTGCTATTGTGTATTTATCAGCTTATTATAAAATTCAGTTTATTGTCATTATTAATAATTTAACATATGCTTCGTATTTGTTACATACAAGTAAGTTGAATCTACTCATTAAGAGAGGTCTCTTTAGTTATTTCACTTTCATGAGAATGATTCGATATTCTGCATAAAAAACAGTTGCATCCCATCTTTCTATCTTCATGGCAATCCTCTTTGTAGTTTGCAGGCGTAACGCCGGTAAGCTTTTGAAACTGCCGATGAAAATTTCCTCTATCATTGAATCCAACCATAGAACTCACCTTAGAAAGTGGCAAAAGGGGGTTCTTTTCCAGTAATCGCCGTGCTTCATTTATTCTTAATTCTGAGCGCCATGTTCTAAAGTCATCTTTTATATAGGTTCTGAAGTAGTACCGGAGAAAAGAGATATCCTCTCCTAATGTCTGAGCAATCTCTTCTACGCCTGTATCTTTATCAGAAAATTTTTTATCTGCCACCCATTCTTCAAGAGCTTTTTTGAACTTTAGCTCTCTCTCTGTCATGTAATAGTCGTTATTCGTTTCATGTATATCATGATTATGATTCACCCGTACACTTTCCTCTTTAATCATTGCAGGAAGCACGTATCTTAATTCCTTATTCTTATAATTAAGTAAGCGAATAACCACATATAGGTAAAAAGTAGTATAGAGGAAAATGAACATGTTATGGGGCCATCCATCTAAAAAAAGGAATGATAAAAATAGAATACCAATGCTTAGTGCAGCATAAAATATTCTTCTTATCCATTTCATTCTGTAGCTTTCATCCTCATCGTAGTAAGCCTCCAACCGTATTAAACAGTGCTTGTATTTATTGTTGAAAAGTATGGTATAATACACTAGCTGAAAGATATAAGCTGCGATTGCAATATAAAAAACTACCGGGAAAAACGGTCTCCACAAGAAGAAGAATAATAGTAGTACAACACAAGTTGATAAAATAATTGCAGTTTGTGTGAGAACTTTATCTTCTCGTAGATTCAACGGTTGTATTAAAGATATTAAAGTCATTGTGAACAGCATTGCCTGACTGGAAGCAAACCCCAGTATAATTATATTTTTAATTGCAATGAATTCTACCTGATCTGCAGTTAGGTGCTCTTTAAATAGATAGGTCAGAATATTTATTGCGGCTAATATAAAACAGCTGATAGCCAAATACGTGCGTGCTGCACGTAAGTTTTTCCATTTTTTGCCCCTTGGAATACTTAATTCATGCAATATGACACCCAAAGTGGTTGTTATACATGCCGAGCTCAGGATTAGTATATCATCAATAAGATTTGCTGACACTGTTGTTATTTATTTTTTGTATTACAAGTTTATCCCTCAAAAGCGTTATTCAAGCAAATTGTATTTTATATACGTTTCGTTTTTCAAGGATAAACTCGTGTTTATAATATATGACTTTGTTTGCCGTATTGGTGGCATTCTTAAGATGCAACAGTTAATTAAAAAAGGAAACAACACGCTCCATTCTACTTATAGCAGATAGTTACGGTTGTTTCCCATTTCTAAATAATTAGTTTTAGTTTTGTAAAAGAGAGACACGACACTTAGCCGTGTCTCTGCTTAAACTTGTAATCATATTATTCTATTTCAATTAATTCGGACCTTGTCCGGGATTAACAGTAATAGTAACTTTAGATTCTAATGTACCCCATTTGTGATCTAATTTAACAGGGATATACATTTCGAATGCTTCTTGTACAGAACCACCGGTTTCATTAGACCATTCAATAACGAGAGTAGAGTAAATATCAGTGCCATCAATTGTATCAGCAATATTAGTATCATCTTCATTAACTTTAGCACCTACACCACTCGGTAATGTTCCACCGGGCAGGCTGGTTGTGATATTGTCAAAGTCAAATAGCAGATGTGGTACGAATTGAGTATTGGCAATTTCGTAATGATTAATCAAATCTCGATCATCAATATTTATTCCGGTTGAACCGAAAACTATATTGTTACCAAGGAAGTCTTTTACTAACACGTCTCTTTGATATGGGAAACCATCAGAAATATTGAGCGTAACTTTATTATTGTCGCCAGTTCCCTGATCCCAAACTTCATAGTTGTCAGCAAAGCTAAACTCTAATGGATATGTGAATGTAACTCTAAATTCATCATAGAGATCTATTACATTTGCAATTTGACCATTAATGTATGCTTTTGGCTGTACTTCTACCCAACCGGCTTTAACCAAAGCTATAGCAGCTGGAGATAAAGGCTGGTAGTTTCCTACTTGTGTAGATCCACTCTCTTGATTGTTAAGTTCGATATACCAGTATCCATTTCTTTCTACGATAACGGCAGCGATGTTATTATCTGATTTTCTGCGTACAGTATAATTGCCATCAATTTCGAATCCTTCAGGAACACTTGTGAATACAAAGTATGGAGTTAAGAAATCGTCACATTCCTGATCATCTTGTAAGATACCAAATCCAAAGTCTTGTTCGTTATGCATGAATGCATTATGCAGAAGTCCTTCATAAGGTGTAGATGATTTTGGAGTAGGAGTTTGTCTGTAAACAGTAGGTTCTACCTTGAATATTCCGTTAGACAGGAATGATGGATCTGCAGTCAAAGTGATTCCTTCAGGAAGTTTCACGTTGATCGTCCAGGTAATAACAACATCAGGTTGGTTTCCTCTTCCACGTAATGTAGTTTCTATTACATATTCACCTGCAGGAGCAGTATTAGTAACAGTAGCTGAGATATAGTTAGCCAAGTTACCGCCTTGAGTTGGTTCAATTATGTTCCAGCTGAAATCAATTTCGTTTCCGCTAGCTGCAATTGGATCACTAATTACTTCTGTTCTGATTTGCCAGTCATAATTAGCCCTGTAAGCATTAAAGAATGCATCTTTACCTAACATAATACGTGGGTGGTTGAAAATCTGATCGAAATCAATTGCATCAATATCCACATCTGTTAGTTCATACTCAGCTTCGCAGTTCAAGACAAAATCTTCAAGTGTGAATTCAAACTCAACAGGATCATTGTTTACTTCTTCTGTAATAACGATCTTTAGATAACCTGCAGCATAAACTATATCATCAAGTACTACTTTTGCAAGAACAACAGGTGTACGTCCAACTGCAGACTGGTTTGCACCACCGGCAGATGTTGGTTTAACCTTAATTGCACCTGTAGCACCATCGAGTTCTACATAGCGGTTAGATTGATCTACACCCTCGTTTGGATTATCAATTAATTCGAAAACGAAATGATCTTCGATATTGTCATAACCATGTTCTTCGAGAATTCGCCATGCATAGTTGAATCTTGCTATAGCTTGAAGAGAATCGTTAAGATTGATGCCGTATCCATTGTCATACTGCAGAGTATTTCTGTTGTATCCATTCCATAGTTCAATTGAAGCTGATTCTTTGTAATAACTGTCAAGAGCAATATCGTCAGCCATGTGTGATGGAAGTATATTAGGCCATCTACCTACCCTGCCTTCATCATCAATTAATTCAATACGAGCGAACAACATAGAAAGATGCGAATTGATATATTCTGAAGATACAACTAAACGTTCTTCTGTATCATCTTCATCTATTCCATTAGTGTTCTTCACCTCAAGAGCGATGCTAATATTATTTTCCCACAACCATTCCGGCGTGAATAATAGTTCATCATCATCGTCAGGAGTTGCTCTAAGTGAAACTGGTCCTGGTCCATAATTATCTCCATAACGATAATCATATCTGTTATATAAGTCGGCGTGAACCAAAATTGGAACAGTAAGTATACCATTTTTCAAAGTTACTTCTTCAACAACTGCTTTAAGAAGAGGCTCTTCATTATCGGCGCTTCTCCATAATATTTCAGATGTTTTGTGCAATAGTCCAACAACTTCAAAATCGTTTAATGTAACATTTGAAGGGCTAACATGGAATTTAGCATAAGTTTTCCCTTTGTATGGAGTTAAAAGAAGCTCATCCTCACCATAAAGGTACGGATCCCAGTTTTCCACTGTAGGAATAGGTTTGTACCACTCGCCTAAGAAGTGAACAGGAAGTTGCGGTGTACCGTCCCCACTTGTATAGTCAGGAATAAATGTTAGTGAAGTAACTCTTTTGTCTAATTTATTGAATACATCAACCATAAGTGCTTCAAGAGAATTAACTCTACCGGTTAATGCACTGATTTTACCATCTAATTCTGCCTTTATGCCGTCAACCTTGCTTTCAAGAATGCCCAAGTTTTCGGTAAGTGTGGCAAGATTAGTTTTCAGACTTTCAATTTCAGTTGATAGTTCTTCATACATTTCCTCAAGTTCTTCTTTCAGGGCTTCAATGTCTCCGGCATTTGCTTCAATAGCTTCAAGTTGCTCTTCAAGCTTAGTATAAATGTCGGCAATAGCTTCTGAATTACCTTCAACTACTTCTTCAATAGCATCGAGGTTAGAAATTGAAGCTGCTAAGTCAAGCTTCAGCTGAGCTACTTCTGAATTAACTAATGTTTCAAGAGCCTTAACATCTTCTTCAGTAGCAGCTTTTGCTAAGTCTGCTTTTAAAGTAGCTAATTCTCCATCTACAGCTTCCTGGAAAGTAGTGAATGTTTCGAGCTTCACTGCAGCTTTAAGAATCTCTTCTTTAATTGCGTCAGTGTCAACTTCAGGAGCACCATTGGCTTCTAATGCCTGAAGTCTTGTCTTGGCAGTGTTCAGATCGTTCTGTACAGCGCTAATGGATGACTCGAGCTGAGACTTTAATGCTGTTAAATCAGCTTGTCCCAATACGCTGCTTTTCAAAGAGCTGAGCTCAGTGTTGAGCTTGCTGATGTCATCGTCATAATCTTTACAAGATGTCATTGTAACCAATGCACCTATTACTGCAAAGACGAAAAATTTAAAAAATAACTTTTTTTTCATACATTAAAAATTTAAAAAATGATAAATTAGGGTGTTTCACAAAATTTTTTCTAGTTGTTAGAAATTATGTTTTTACGTTGTTTCTTAAAAATAAGATCGGCTAAGGAGGGACGCTTAACTTTTTCATTATAGCTACTACCGGTAATGCTATTTGAGATATCCCTGCTTCCGTTTCTTTCCATTTTATCTGCCTCAGATAATGAGACATATTCCGGTATATACCGGATTTCCACTGAACCTATTTCAATTATATCTTCTGTGTTGAGAAAATCTAAACATACTTTAAGCAGAATACTGTTGTTTACAATAACTTTACATCCTGTGCTGATTGTACCTGTGGTAGGCGATAGGGTGTTTTCTATTTTGTAATCGTGTACTACTGTTGCAGATGTTGGTTCTTTCTGCTCTACAAGTCTGATGATTGAAATTCGGCTTTCGATTCCTACTCTGTGTTGAGCTATCTTTATGTCTGTAATGAGGCTGCCTCTATTGATGGGTAACATCATATAAATCCACTTGGCATAGCCCGGCTCAGTAGCAATAATTTGTACTCCGGGATGGAATACGTATGGCTTGCTTATTCTGACTGTGGGGTCGCCTGAAACAAACCCTACTCCATGAAGCATAAGAGATTGCGTTCGATCGAGCATCTGATTTGTTATATGAATTTTTTGTTCTGACATAAGTTGTAAATGACTATTTATTCTGTTTTTTCGAACTCAATATTTTGCAGAGTCTTTTTAAACTCGGGTGATGGAGTAAAGACAACTCGCATATTTTTGATGTTGGCATCGTTAAAGCTGTCCGGATCTAATACTCCTTCACTTGAAAGAGAGAGGCGGAGAGTTCCCAAGTTATTTAAGTTTACACTATATCCTTCCGTAAGATACTTCGGGATTTCATCTACCATGTTTTCAATCACATTTAAGACAGCACCTCTTGTCATGGATGATTTAGCTGCAATACCCTTGCTCAACTGATAGTTGTTTATTGTGCCGGCTTTTATAGGACTGGCATACCATTTTCTTTCACTATCAGGTTCAAGTGGATTAGGCTTTTGTATAAGTTTATACTTCATAAGCTATATTTTATTATTATGTGTCTTATTCGCTAAAAGATTGATTACTACCTCTATTTTGCCTCTATTTTGCTAATTGTTTCATTTTTGTTACGTACGGAGCATTTTTTGTGTCCGTTTGCAAAAATGTTGCTGACTGTTTGGTTTTCAATGATTTACTTTTCTGTTTTATCGCTCCGTACGTTTAGAAGTTTTTAGGTGTCCTGATAAACAACCTATTTATTTCGTCTGCAAACATAAGTTTTAAGATTACTTGTAGTTAGGACTTATTGTATTAAATTTAGGACAAAACAAGCTTTAACATTTTGGGTAAATAGCACATTTTGTGCTAAAAAAACGGTTAAAGTATTGATAAATAGAGTGTAAAAAATGCTATTTGTGTTTTTGTTAAGAATGAAAATAATTATTTATTTTCTAAAATATATTTCATTTATAAAAATATCTGTTAAGTTGAAGTATTTAATTATTTTCTATTTGATTCTGTGGTAACCTTCTGAATTGAGTAGGGGTAAGACCGGTATGTCGTTTGAAAACTCTTGAAAAGTAATTGATATCATAAATTCCACAATCTGTTGCTATGTCACTAATTGATTTATTAGTGTTTATAAGTAGCTTCTTGGCATGAGAAAGCTTGATATTTAGTATGTATGTGGATGAGGGGTAGTCTACAATTGCTTTAAGCTTTTTATTCAACTGCGATACGCTTAGTGCAAGTTCCTGTGCTAATTTTGTAGAACTGAAGTCGGGATTTTTCATTTCACGATAAATAATATCAGTAGCATGACGTAAAAATTTCATATCAGCATTGCTTTTCACTGATTCTTTTTCTGTGTTTATGATTGTTCGGCGGTATTTTTCTTTTAATAGATTGCGCATTTTAAGTAATGTTTTTACTCTTGCTTTAAGTTCTTCAGGTGGGAAGGGTTTTTTTAAGAATCCATCTGCTCCGCTATCAAATGCTTTTCTCACATCCTCATCTGAGTTTTTTGCTGAAATAATTATTACAGGTATGTGATTTAATATCGTAGAAGCTTTGACCTCTTCACAGAATTCTAAACCGTTTTTCTTTGGCATTATTACATCTGTTAGTATTATATCGGGTATATGTTCATTGGCAAGTTCTATCGCTCTTTCTCCATTTCTGGCATAAATAATGTTGTAGCCATCTTCTGTAAATATCGAACTTATATATAATGCAATATCTTTATTGTCCTCAACTAATAGAATAGTGATACGATCATCATCTTCATTAATTTTTTGTTGTTGTAAATCATAGTCATCGCTGTCGATATTGTTGAAATTGTTTTTTAAAGATTTAGTTTTGTTAGGTATCCAATAGGGGTAAAGTGTTTTTTCGCTGATCTGCAGAGGGAGTTCCACTGTAAATTTTGATCCTTTTCCAAGTTTGCTTTTAACTGCAATTGTGCCACCTAAGACTTCTACCAGCTGTTTGGTAAGTGCCAAACCAATACCGTTTCCAATTTTTTCTCCGTTTGTATTGGTGTGATAAAAGAGTTCGAATATGTGTGGTAGTACTTCTTTGCTTATACCTTCACCTTGATCTATAACATCAATTTCTATATTCTTTTTGTTTTTTCTTATTACTACATTTATTCGAGATCCGGGTGTACTGTATTTAATAGCATTATTGATCAGGTTGTGAAGTATCTTATTTAGATAATCGGGAACAAAATCAGTCTCAATTATTCTCTCTTCACTAAAAAATAATAGCTCAATTTCTTTATCAGCAGCATAGATTTGAAAGGTTTCTGAAATCATTTCAACAAACGTAACAATGTTTCCTGTTTTCCATTCTAATGTTTTTGGAATTGTTTGCAGATTTGAGATATCAAGCAGCTGATTTATGAGTTCTGAAAGGTTTTTACCTTGACGTTCGATTGCATTTAAATATGATTGTGCGTTGTTTCCGTTTATATCTTTCTGGTCTCTGAGTTGACGACTCAGGCCAAGTATAATGGTGAGTGGAGTACGAAATTCGTGAGTTATTTTGGTGAAAACGTCACTTCGCATATCCTCAACGCTCCTTAATATTTTTATAGTCTTCGTTTTGTTTATATAAATATAAAGCAGTATCGATACAGAAATAACTAGAAAAATAATTAACAGGATAAAAGCTGTTTTGTCATCATTTATACTGCTTACTGCAGATGATGACAGTAAAAATGTGTGTAATGGTAATAAATGCATGATTGCAATTTTTAGTTTTATTATAAATGCTCAAAAAATAACAGTCGATAAAGAGCAAAACGTAAGGACGCAGAAACCCTGTTGTTCTTATTTGGACAACTAAAAACTACATAATTTAAACTTGATTAAAAAAATATTGTTGCGCACCACCAACACTACAAAAATACTAAAAAATATTTTAATAAAACAAATTATTTTTCCATATAAATAATATGCTAAAAAATGAGTAGTTTTGCACAATCAAAATTAACTAACAATTATTGAAGTGAATAGATTTTTAAGCAGAAGCTTACTACTGGCGATACTAATTGGAGCTGTTTTAGTGTCTTGTAATAAAGAAGTAACATTTACTGTTGAAGGAAATGTAAAATCAGCTGAAGGGGAAACATTATATCTTGAGCATAGAAGTTTAGGGGGTATTGTGCTTTTGGATTCTGCCGCTTTAGATGGAGAGGGGGCTTTTAAATTCAAACAGCAATCGCCTCAGAATCCTGAGTTTTATCAGCTGAGATTAGATAACAGAGCGGTTGTTTTTACTGTAGATTCTACTGAGACTGTAAGAGTGAATGCAGATGCTTCTGATTTTTATCATACTTTTAATGTTGAGTATTCATACACAAACAGTCGGCTTAAGCTTGTGGATAAACTTACTGCTGATGCTTCACAGAAAATTGATCGGTTAGGAAAACAACACGATGCAAAAGAGATTGATGATATGGAGTACTTGTCACTTCTCGATAGCTTGTTACTGGATTATAAATCGGATATTTCTAATCTGATTATTGGTAACCCGTCGAGTGCAGCTGCATATTATGCCGCTTTTCAAAAGATTGATGATTACCTTATTTTTGATCCATATAATAAACAGGATTATGCTATGTTTGCAGCGGTTGCTACATCATGGAATATGTATTATCCTGATGCAGAAAGAACTAAGCATTTGTATGATTTTACAATGAACGCTTTGCAAGTGCGCCGAAATGAGGAACAGCAGGCTCAGCTTTTTGAAAATATTCCTGTTGAAACGGAATCGGGACTGCCGGATATTGTTTTATCTAATATCAAAGGTGAGAATGTTGCTCTTTCTGACTTAAAGGGTAAGGTGGTACTACTTGATTTCGTTGTTTATAATGCCGAATTTTCTCCTGCTCATAATATCCAATTGAACACAATATATAATAGATTGAGCTCAAGAGGGCTCGAAATTTATCAGATATCGTTTGATTCGGATGAGCATTTCTGGAAGGTTTCTGCAGCCAATTTGCCATGGATCACTGTTCGTCACCCGCACTCAGTGAATGCAACTTTATTGTCTACATATAATGTTAGAGAAATACCAACTGCTTTTATAATTAATCGTGAAGGAGATATAGTTTCGAGAGTCGAGAACTACTCGCAACTGCTTGACGAGCTGAGCAAAGTATTGTAAAATATAAAGTTTATTTTTGCATATTAAGAATAAAAAACTATCTTTGCTTTTACAAATCATGAAAAAAGGGGAGTTCCGATCCTTAGATTTTGGGTCGGAATTCTTCTTTCTATATATCATTATTAACTATGTTAATTTAAAAAAAGTATGGCTGTTACTTACATGACTGAGGATGGCCTCCGGAAACTTCAAGAAGAATTGATTGAACTGGAATCGGTTCAACGCCCGGAGATTTCGAGACAGATTGCTGAGGCTAGAGATAAAGGCGACCTCTCGGAAAATGCTGAATATGATGCTGCCAAAGAAGCTCAGGGGATTTTGGAGGCAAAAATATCTCAATTGAAAGGGCTTATTGCAACAGCTCGTTTAATTGATGAGAGCTCTATAGGTACTGACGAAGTTAGAATTATGAATAAGGTTACCATAAAGAACCTAAAGACTAAGAAAGATATGACCTATACGTTGGTTTCGGAAAGTGAAGCTGACTTGAAGAGCGGAAAGATTGCTATAAACTCGCCTATAGGGCAGGGACTGCTTGGAAAGAAAGTTGGAGATATAGCTGAAATTCAAGTTCCATCAGGAATTATGACTTTTGAAATTGTTGAAATATCAATTTAGAGATAAAAGTTATGGCGACAATTTTCAGTAGAATTATTGCAGGTGAAATACCATCGTATAAAATTGCCGAGGATGATAATTATTATGCTTTTCTGGATATAAATCCGATGACTGAAGGGCATACCTTGGTAGTTCCTAAAAAGGAGATTGATTATCTTTTTGATCTTGAAGATGAAGATTTATCTGCAATGACTATATTCGCTAAAAAGATTGCAAAGGCAATTGCAAAAGCAATTCCTTGTAATAGGGTAGGGATGATGGTGATTGGTCTTGAGGTGCCACATGCTCATATTCATCTTTTGCCAATACAGAAAGAAGGCGATATGAATTTATCTAACCCCAAACTAAAGCTCTCTGAATTGGAGTTTAAAGAAATTGCAGCAAAAATAATTAATGCAATGTCCTGATTTTTTAGAAATAAATAAAATTATGTGGGCGGCGATCTTGTTAATACAGATTGCCGCTTTTTTTATATCTTCCTGATTCGGACTCCTCTGACAAAATGTCGTTCACCTTTCTCAAGTATCAGATCTGAACGGAATCGGGTAGGAAGAATATTCTGTTTAAGATTAGGCAGGTTTATCTCATCCCAAACTTCATTTGCAAACTTCATGAGTTCTTCTTTCGGATAGGATGCATATTTATGAAAATAGGATTCGGGGTTTTTAAATGCTGTTTGTTGAAGCTTTTTGAATCTCTCAAGATACCATTGTCTTAAATCTTTCTCGCTGGCATCTACATAGATTGAGTAATCGAAGAAATCGGAAACGAAAACTCTCCTTCGGGCTTTTTTGGTAGTTGATACCTGTAAAACGTTTATTCCTTCAACAATAAGTATGTCGGGCCTTCGAAATGTGTGAATTTCATCTTTAATTACATCATAGTTTAGGTGTGAGTATACAGGAACTTCGAGATACTCGCGACCAGATTTTACTCCTGCCAAAAATGAGAGCAGGCTTTTTGCATCATAGCTTTCGGGAAATCCTTTTTTGTTTAGAATTCCTCTTTGCTCTAACTCTTCATTTGAATAGAGGAATCCATCGGTTGTGATGAGTTCTACGGTTGGGTTACCGGGAGTTAGACTAAGAAGTTTTTGAAGTACCCTTGCAGTAGTGCTTTTACCAGCTGCCACACTCCCTGCTATCCCAATTATATAAGGAATTGTATTGCTTTTGTTTTCGAAGAACTGGTCAAGTTCATTGTGAAGGTTCTGATAATGTGTTATGTGGATTTGGAGCAGACTAATCATAGGGATATAAATCTCTTCCACTTCGCTGAGTGTGAGAGGTTCGTTTAAAGCCTGTAGTTTTGTAAGATCGATATCTGAAATTGGAAACATTGGGTGCTCTTCAAGCTTTTTCCACTCATCTCGTGTAAATGCGCGAAATGGAGAGTAGGTAACGTCGTAAACTTTGTTCATTGGGCTGACTGATTTCTTCTTTCTGCAAATGTACTTGAATTTTTATTAACAGTAAAAAAAGAAACCGATAAACTATTGCTTACCGGTTCTTTTAGTAATTGATATTAAGTATTTGCAATTTATTGCTTAGTAATCTGTTCAAATCCACGTTTTACGAAATTACTAAGAGCTTCACCTTTTAGCATTCCATTAGATAGAAGAGCCAGATCTATAAGTTGCTTGAGTTGACCTTGTTCCGTTATATCTTTGATGAACAATTCTTTCTCGTTTTCTTTTTCTTTGCCGGAATCTATAAACTTCTTTATGCTTGGATGATCGGCATTAAGTACAACCTGAAAGGTGTCGGGCATCTCCCCATAAAATGCCATTTGTTGCTGCATTGCAGCCATCTCTTTCATTCTTCTTGAGAATTCATTTTGTGTTATTTGTATGGGTCTGGTTTCTTTGCCGAGTGATTTAAACTCAACGCTGAACTCGGATTTTTCTATTGTAGGCAATTGTGCTTTAACACTTTCTGAGAGTACCTCTTTTTGTTGGTCTGATAACTCAACCTCAACAATTTCATCTTTTTCAATTATATGTTCGATAGTATCGCTGTCGACTCTTACAAAACGAGTCTTGCCTAATTTTTGCTCTAATAGTCCCATCCAGTGAACATCCAGCTGGCCATCCATGAGAAGTACATCATATCCTTTTTCTTTTGCAGAATCGACGTGAGCATATTGTTCTTCTTTGTTGCTGCAGTATAGGTTGATGATGTCACCGTTTTTGTCGGTCTGACTGCTTTCAACCAATGTTTTATACTCTTCGAATGTGAAGTGTTTATTATCAATGTTTTTTAGGAGAGAGAATTTTGCAGCTCTGTCGTAGAATTTTTCTTCTGTAAGCATGCCATACTCAATGAACATTTTTAAGCTTTCCCATTTATCCTCAAACTGAGTGCGATCTTTCTTGAAAAGCTCTTCGAGTTTATCTGCAACTTTTTTAGTTATGTGATTTGATATTTTCTTTACGTTATTATCGCTTTGAAGATACGAACGGGATACGTTGAGCGGAATATCAGGTGAATCTATTACACCATGGAGAAGTGTCAGAAATTCGGGAACAATACCTTCAACTGAGTCTGTTACATATACCTGATTACTATATAATTGTATTTTATTTCTTTGTAAATCGAGATTGCTTTTAATTTTCGGGAAATATAATATTCCTGTTAAATTAAAGGGGAAGTCCACATTAAGATGAATCCAAAACATTGGCTCCTCATTAAACGACATAGGATACAAATCGCGATAAAACTTGATGTAGTCCTCATCTTTGAGTCCTGCCGGCTTTTGACGCCATAGCGGTGTTACATCATTTATAATATTATCTTCGTCTGTGTCTACATGCTTGCCTTCTTTCCATTCCTGCTTTTTGCCAAATACAATTGGAACAGGCAGGAATTTACAATATTTTTTTAAAAGCGATTCAATTCTGTCACTCTCCAGAAACTCTTTGTATTCACTATCTATATGGAGAATAATATCTGTTCCTCTATCAGATTTTTCCACCTCCTCCATTGTAAACTCAGGTGTTCCATCGCACGACCATTTAACCGCCGGCTCATCTTTATATGATTTTGAAACTATTTCAACCTTCTTTGAAACCATAAATGATGAGTAGAAGCCTAGTCCGAAATGTCCGATTATTGCATTTGCGTCATCTTTATACTTGTCGAGAAACTCATTTGCTGAGGATAATGCTATCTGGTTTATATATTTATCTACCTCCTCTGCCGACATACCTATTCCACGATCAGAAATTGTGATTGTTTTCTTTTTTTTGTCGAGTTTAACATGAACTGACAAATCACCAAGCTCACCTTTAAATTCTCCCCGGTCGGAAAGGGTTTTGATTTTCTGTGTAGCATCAACGGCATTAGAAACAATTTCGCGAAGGAATATCTCCTGATCACTGTAAAGAAACTTCTTGATAATGGGGAATATATTGTCGGTTGTAACCCCAATTTTTCCTTTTTGTACCATACGATATATATATAATTTAAATTATTAGTTATGCTTGAATAATAGCTATTTAGAGAGATGCAAATAATATGCCATATTTAATTAATTGTGAAAACTGATGCTGAGGTTATAAAAAATTGATAATTAATAGTGTTAAAATTACATTTTAAACTCTGTTTGCTCCAAAATAATTATTTTACACTAAAACATGTAAGATTGTGATGTCAAAATCGTTATAAATATTTTTTATGGGTTATTATTCCTCTTATTAGCGCCTTTTTTCTTTAATTAACATGCAGTGTATCAGCAGGTAATCTGTGTTGTTCGACTTGTTAACACTAATTAATTGTTTTTACGCTTAAAAACAATGTTTGTTTCAGATATATTCGTTTATATTTGTAGGACACAATCATTTTAAAGTCATCGATTATGAAGACAAAAACAGCTTTCGAAAATCAATTATTAAGTCTGCAGGACAATATGTTTAACTTCGCACTAACACTTACAGCAGACAGAGAAGAAGCGAAAGATTTACTACAGGAAACAACGCTTCGAGTATTAGACAACAGAGAAAAATATTATGAAAATGTAAATTTCAAAGGTTGGGTTTTCACGATAATGCATAATATATTCGTTAATAATTATCGTAAGATTGTGAGAAGTCAGACCATTATCGACAAAACAGAAAATTTATATCATCTGAACCTTCCGCAGGATTCAGGCTTTGACACTCCGGATGGAGCTTATACGATAAAAGAAATAAATAAGGCTATTAATAGTTTTACTGATGAGTATAAGGTTCCGTTTTCTATGCACGTTTCGGGTTTCAAATATGAGGAAATTGCAACACATTTAGGTTTGCCGATTGGAACCGTAAAGAGCAGAATTTTCTTTGCAAGAAAACGTTTGCAGGAGATGCTAAAAGATTTCAGATTCTATGCTGAATAAATAGCGGATACAATTTTTAAAATACAAAAACCTCTTTCAAAAAGGAGGTTTTTTTCGTTTTAATTATTTACTTTGCGCCGGTTTTCAAATTAGGTTATCAAAAAAAATATTTTATTTAATGGAGATTGTTTGGTTATTACTATCATTAGCTATTCTTTATTTTGGTGCTGAAGGGTTAGTGTCCGGTGCATCTTCACTTGCCAAACGTTTGGGGGTAAGTGCATTGGTTATCGGGCTCACCATTGTGTCTATAGGCACCAGTATGCCAGAACTAATTGTAAGTATCAAAGCTGCAATGATTGGCCAAAGTGCTTTGTCGGTAGGGAATGTGCTTGGATCTAACATGTTTAATATTGGTATTATTTTAGGATTGTCGGCAATGATTTACCCTTTGGCTGTAAAGCGTCAGCTGCTTAAGTTTGATGTGCCGGTAATGATATTGACTTCTGTATTATTTCTTCTGCTTTTTCTGGACTTCAGGATATCTAAAATTGAAGCGTTATTATTTATTATACTTTTTGTTTCTTATCTTGGCTATCTCTTTTTTACATCCAAAAGAGATCAAAATAAGAAAAAGGATTCAGAAGTAGATGAAATAAAGTTAAGTAAGCATTGGCTTATAGATATTGTGTTTATTGTTGTTGGATTGATTGCCCTTATTTATGGGTCTGATTTACTTGTTGTGAATTCAATAATAATTGCTGAACGATTAGGCATGTCGGAAGCCATGATTGGGCTTACTATCGTTGCCGCAGGAACAAGTATGCCCGAGCTTGCCACATCAGTTGTTGCTGCAATTAAAAAAAGGTCTGATATAGCGATTGGCAATATAGTTGGTTCAAATATTTTTAATATTCTTCTGATTTTAGGTACAGCGGGGGTTATTTATCCAATAAGCACACCTGATATTAACTATATGGATACTCTGTTTGTAGTATTACTTGGAGTTGTGTTGTGGCTGTTTATGAAGATGGGATCTACTATAAGACGCTGGCAGGGAGTGGCCTTTGTTTTGCTTTATATTGCTTATTTCTTCATCAAGATGTCTGTATAATATATAGAAAACAAA
>CAZYNA010000054.1:0-17037 GCA_964648775.1 uncultured Proteiniphilum sp.
TTGAAACCTTCACTTCTTCAAGTTTCATCACTATTTGCTGCTTTTCTTCATCGAAGTCGACCAGTACAGTGTCGCCCTCTTTCATGCCAATGCTTAATATCTTCTCAGCCAGTTCATCTTCAACATACTTTTGGATAGCACGCTTTAGTGGTCTGGCACCGAACTGAACGTCGTAACCTTTATTGGCAATAAACTCTTTAGCAGGTTCTGTGAGAGTAATATTGAATCCAAGATCTCCGATGCGTTTGTAAAGACCTTCGAGCTCAAGATCAATAATTTTATAGATTGATTCTTTACTTAGCTGGTCGAACATTACTATATCATCCACTCTGTTGAGGAATTCAGGAGCAAACGCTTTGTTGAGTGCTTTTTGAATTACTCCACGTGAATAATCAACATCCGGAACTTCACTTTCTGTTCTGAAGCCAACACCGCGACCAAAGTCTTTAAGCTGACGAGTACCGATGTTAGAAGTCATAATCAGAATTGTATTTCTAAAGTCGATTTTACGTCCAAGACTATCTGTCACATGTCCTTCGTCCATTATCTGAAGCAGAAGGTTAAATACATCGGGGTGCGCCTTCTCTACCTCGTCGAGTAGTACAACGGAGTAGGGACGACGGCGAACTTTCTCTGTAAGTTGTCCACCCTCTTCATAACCTACGTATCCCGGAGGCGCTCCAACAAGTCGTGACACATTGAATTTCTCCATATACTCACTCATGTCAATTCTTATTAGATTCTCTTGTGAATCGAACAGAAATTGCGCAAGTTTCTTGGCAAGATGGGTTTTACCAACTCCGGTTGGACCAAGGAACATAAATGTACCAATAGGTTTATTCGGATCCTTTAATCCCACCCTGTTACGCTGTATTGCTTTTACTACTTTCTCAACAGCTTCGTCCTGACCAATTACTTTATTCTTCAGAAGATCTCTCATCTGAATTAGTCGCTGACCCTCTGCCTGAGCTATACGCTGAACAGGAACCCCCGAAATCATAGCTACCACTTCGGCAATCTTTTCCTCATCAACAATTTCCGGTTTTTCTTTAATCTCTTTTTGCCAACGCTCCTCTTCTGCCTCCAAAGCAAGGAGTAATTGACGCTGCTTATCGCGGAAACTGGCTGCCAGTTCATATTTCTGAGCCTTAACGGCATCAGTCTTCTGCTGTTCCACTTCTTTTAGCTCTTCCTCGATTCGCTCAATGGTTTCAGGAATTACAATATTTGATATATGAACCCTGGCACCCGCTTCGTCGAGTGCATCAATAGCTTTGTCGGGGAACGTACGGTCAGAAACATAGCGGTCTGTCAGCTTAACACAGGCTTCGAGAGCCTCATCTGTATATCTTACATTGTGATGATCTTCGTATCTCTCTTTAATATTACGTAGTATCTGAAGTGTCTCTTCGGGAGTAGTCGGATCAACTATCACTTTTTGGAAACGACGCTCAAGAGCTCCATCCTTTTCGATATTTTTTCTGTATTCATCAAGAGTAGTTGCTCCAATACACTGTATTTCTCCGCGTGCAAGAGCCGGTTTAAGCATATTTGCTGCATCAAGAGACCCTGCTGCACCGCCTGCACCTACAATTGTATGTATTTCATCAATAAACAGTATAATATTTGGATTTTTAGAAAGCTCGTTTAATATAGCTTTAATTCGTTCTTCGAACTGACCTCTGTATTTTGTGCCTGCAACTATTGAAGCCATGTCCAAAGCGATAACACGTTTGTCGAACAGTGCACGCGATACCTTCTTCTGATTAATTCTTATGGCCAGTCCATCCACAATGGCAGATTTCCCAACACCAGGATCACCAATCAGTACAGGGTTATTCTTTTTGCGTCTGCTCAAAATCTGTGCAATACGCTCAATTTCCTTATCTCTTCCAACTACAGGATCGAGCCTGTTCTCTAATGCAGCACGGGTAATATCCGTACCAAAGTTATCCAATACAGGAGTATCCGAAGCGGTATTCTTAGTTTGAGAAGATGTTCCTCCCCCCCCGGGGTTGAATGATTTGCCACCCATATCTTCATCGTCATCATCTGTGAAATTTGGACCGGCTGTCGGAGATTCAGTTATATCTTTATTTTCGTCAGCTCTGTTTTCTATAATACTCTTTATATACATAAATGCACTTGAATAGTCGAGCTGAAACTGTGTAAGAATATCAAAGATAAGCGTATTCTTTTCTTTAAGAAGTGCAAGGAGAATATGCTCCGAATCGGTTTCACCACTTTTTGTGAGTCGTGCTTCCAGAATGCTCATCTTTAATGCTTTCTCTGTATTTTTATTTATTACGAGTTCGCTGGTTCCATCATATGGCTCCTGAATTGAGCGGACATGCGAATCAATGTAATCTTTTAAAACGTGCAGATCTACATCGAAGTCCTGCAGCACCTGAATTGCCACGCCATTTCCATCCCTAAGAATTCCAAGCATCAGATGTTCAGGTCCAATATAATTGTTTTGCAGACGCCCGGCCTCTTCTCTGCTATAGGCCATTATGTCTCTTACTCGCTGTGAAAAGTTATTTTCCATTATTATAATCCCTTCTTTCTTTATCAAAATTATCGACTACAAATATAAACTTTTATTTTAAATCGATTTGAAAAATCTCTGTTTGACTACATTGGTACAAAAACGATGCCAAAGTACAAAAGCGGTGTCAAAGCACAAGTAATACATTTAAGACGATTTATATACCCGTTTTGTTTAATGAAACCGTCTCTTTTTTTTATAAAATGACTAAAGTTTTTTTCTTTTTAAGACAATCCATACAATCATTGGAGCACCGAAAAGTGCTGTAACGGCATTGATTGGGAGGGTTCTGTTGGCAATTGGCAGTTGAGAAACCATATCGCACACAAGCATCAAAGTGCTGCCAAGCAGGAAAGTTGCAGGTATTATTGTTTTGTGATTTACTGTACCGAAAAAAGTTCTTGCAAAATGTGGAATTACAACACCCACAAATGCAATAGGTCCTGTGAAAGCAGTTACTGCTCCTGTTATTACTGCAGCTATTGTAATGATTAAGATTCTTGATCTTTTAACATTAAGCCCTGTGCTTAAAGCGTAGTTCTCGCCGAGCAACAGGCTGTTTAATGCTTTTTGAATTATAAAAACCAATAATATTCCGGTAGCAACGAGAACTATTAGAATCGGCATTCTTTCCCATGTTACGTCGCCCAGACTACCGAAAGTCCAGGTTACAAACACCTTCAGAGAATCGGGGTCTGCAAAGCTTTGAAGTACGGTTATAAGTGCACTTGTTACATATCCGAATATCATTCCTAATACTAAAATGGTTACAGAGTCCTTTATTCTGGCGGATACTGCTAATATAAGTATTAATACAATTGCAGCACCTGCAATAGCAGCAACCACTTGCGCCATGCTGCCCATTGCCGAAATGAAGGGGTATACAGCAGTGCCGCTAAGCATAGTTAGCAGAGCAACTCCAAGTCCTGCCCCCGCACTTACTCCCAGTACATCCGGTCCTGCCAGTGGGTTTCTGAATAGAGTTTGCATCAGCAGTCCCGATACTGATAATGCCGAACCAGCAATAATTGCAGTGACGGCTTTAGGGAGTCGGTAATTCCTGATAATTTCATCAATAATTTCGTTGCCGGAGGTGCCAAAAAGGGCGTTCCATGCCTGACTTACCGATATTGGTGCATTGCCTGTGAAGATGTCTCCTATAAAAGCTGCTATTAACAGCATTATTAGTAAAAAGAATATTTGTGATTTATTTTTCAAAATTATAGTCTTCTCTATTATTTTTTCAAAAACTACATTAATCCAATGGTTTGATATATGTGAACGAATATCCGGGTAAAAGTTCCGGATAAGCAGCTTTTATGATATCCGACAGCACTAAATCCGGGTGCGCAATTGCACTCTCGAAATAGTCGTTGCCCCCCGCAGGAGTAACCCTGTTATGATTATTATATACCCGTTGATCTTTAACCGATTTAAAAAGAATATATTTAGAATCCATATTCTCCAGCTCCTTATAACTGTCGGAAGAACACCCAAACCATATGTCGGCGTCTCCAAACTGGGTTAAAACCGATTCAATATCAAGTCCGAGGCTACCACTTTTATTATTATCCTCATACCGATACTCTATACCTGCATCACGAAAGAGTTTTGCATTGAAACTGTTGCCTCCGGGGAGATACCATGTGTCCTGAAAATTGTCTCCCGATAAAACTGATACTTTTTGTTGAACACTTTCAGCCTTACCTCTTATTTCTGAATAATTTTTCTCTATTTCATCAAAAACAGCATTTGCCAATTCGCCTTTGTCATAAAAAGCCGCAATCATCTTTATCCATTCGGCTCTGGCAAGAGGGCTGTTTTCCATCCATTCAATAGAGTAAATTACCGGAAACCCGGTTTTGGTTAGTCGCTCACTATAACTATCCAGTTGAGCATACGCAGAATTAATTAAAGCATCCGGCATCAGCGCCAAAGTCTTTTCAATATTCGGATTAAATGGATCTCCCAAATCAACAATATCACCGCTACTCATGTTATCCAGTATTTTTTGATTATAAATTCTGAAACCGTCGGTAACACCAGTAACAGTCTCCAGCTCACCGATGAGAGTCAGAAATTCAAAATAGGAGAACGTATTTACTGAAACGGATTTAAGCGGGATTTTAAGTTTTATCCCACCCGCAGGCAGATTAAGTGAATCTTCAGAAATACCATCTTTATAAAGATAATAAATTTCAAACGGCTCCATGTTATCTGCCCATGGGTTGTTTATGGTAACACGAGTGTAATTATTGAAATAGTCGATATAAAAACCCTCAGCATAGCTAATTTCTTCGCTGTAAAGCGGAGTTTGGTCAGATTCTTCTCTGTTTTGCTGCTGTATGCACCCTGAAGTGATTGTTAATAGTGCTGAGATTAAAAAAACTAACAGGTTATAATTATTCACTTTCGGGTTTATCATTATTAATATTTTTTTTCTTGCGATTTCTTTTTTTTGGTTTCACCTGGTCGTACCCCGGTATAAGAGCTTTCCTCTCCTTCATTCTTGTAGTAACACGGGGTTGTGCAGTAGAGCCTGGCACATACTCATATCTGAACATATTAAAAAACAGGATGAACAACGAGAGTAGTAGGGGGCCGAAAACCACACCCCAAAATCCGAACATTGGGATACCTATAAGTACACCAAATACAGTGATAAGCGGGTGAATGTCGGCAAGTTGTTTTTGAAGGAGGAATCTGGCTACATTATCTACGCCGCCAATAATTACCAATCCGTATATCAGTAATCCCAAGCCATTTACCAGATCGCCCGAAATTAGAAGTCCTATTCCCAGCGGAACCCACACAATCATCGTACCCACTATTGGAAGAATTGAAGCAAAGGCAGTAAGAATTGCGTATAGTATTGGTCCGTTTACTCCAAAAAGCAGATACCCTAAATAGGCGAAAATACCCTGTAAAATTGCCATTAATGGAATACCTATACCGTTTGCCTGAATAATTAAACGGGTTTCCTGAGCTAATATAGATTTATTTTCCTCTTTAAGGGGGAGAGCTTCCCATATAGCCTTTTCAAAATCTCTGTTGCTGTAAAGCATGTAATACAATACAAAAAGAATAACCACAATATTTATGACAAATGAATAAATACTGTTGCCAAGAATTTGAATTAAGTTAGTGCCTGCCCTCGGTATAACAGATAAATTCTCGGGTGTGAAAAGGTTAAATCCCAGTCGGTCCTCTAGTGAGTTTATGAAGCTGTTTACCTCACCCATTATTGCTTCGGGGTTGATTGTAATTCCGGAAAAAGTGTCTATAACAAGAAAAACAATACCGGTTAAAGGAATCAGGATAAAAATCAAAACTTCTAAAACTATAAGCAGAGCACTCAATCCCCTTTTAAAGTTTAGCTTTTGTGTTAAGTATCTATGCTGTCCGATTACGATAACATACAAAGTAGCTGCACCCAGAAAACCACTCATGTAGGGGCGGGTATATCTGAATATGATAAGTCCCAGTAAAACAATTAAACCAATAAGTATATATTTATAACTTATCTTTTTGTCTTCTCTCTGTTCTGGCATTTTATTTGTGGAGTAATATTATATTAGTTTTAGTATTATAAACGGTTTATTTGTTATTCGGTTCAAAATCTTCAGGTTTAGAAAAACCGCCTTCGATTAAAGCCTCCTTTGCCTTTTCATAGTCAGACGACTTAACCTGCATATCTATATCTCCCAATGAATAGCCGAGACGGCTTGAGGTTAAATTCTTCATAAAAATCTCAATTCCTCTCATCTCCATGAAAGTCTGCACCATGGTAACATCGCCCGGAAATGCGAATGTTTTTATTGTAATTAATTTTTCTTCCATAGTTGTAAATATTAATGTGCATAACCGTTTAGTCGGTAAAAATAAGCTTTTTTTCAGAGAATGTATCGTAAAATCGATTTTTTGCGTTATTTTTGATTTTTAATTCCGCATTAGCTTTAAATTAAACATATTTGAAATGAAATTTTATCTTACCTCTTTTATAATAATGATGACTACACTACTGCAGGCTCAGGATAATATTGCTTATCAAACCCCACCACAAGAAATTCTTGAACTGGTTGACATAGAAAGAGCACCGATTGTTAATATTGACAGTAAGGGTGAGCAAATGCTTTTCTATTATCGCAACACGTTTAAGTCGCTCAGCGACCTTAATCAGCCTGAGTTGAGATTAGGTGGACTTAGGATTAACCCCAGGCTGAATATTTCCTCAACAATTACGTACTATAACAACATTGGTTATAAAAAGATAAGAGATGGTGAGGTAAAGCCGTTTAATGGACTTCCGGATAATCCGATGATTGCGTATATTTCATTCTCTCCCGACGAGAATAATATTGCTTTTATTAACAGCTCCGGCAAAAATGTAGAGCTTTGGGTAGCCGATTTGAGGACATTGGAAGCCAGGAAAATAGCAGAAGGATTAAATGCAAATGCAGGCAATCCCTATACCTGGTTCCCAAACAGTGAGACATTGCTAATTCGAATGCTGCCGGAAGACAAGCCATCGTTAATTGAAGCAGATGAAACTTTGCCGGAGGGGCCGATCGTATCAACCAGCGACGGTCAGATTTCTCAAAACAGAACATATCAGGATTTACTTAAAAACCCTGTTGATGAATCTAATTTTGAAACCTTAATGACTTCTGAATTATATAAAACAGATTTAAACGGCAATAAATCTCTCTGGAAGGAGGCCGGTATGTATCTCAACGAAATGTTGTCACCCGACGGTAACTGGGTTCTGTTAACAACCCTTGCCAAGCCATTCTCATATATAGTACCCTATTACAGTTTCCCTAATGAAACAGATGTTTATACTGCAGATGGTGAGTTTGTTATGAGCTTTAGTAAACAACCTATGCTTGATAATCTTCCTGTTGGTTTTATGGCTACTCACGAAAGTAAACGGAGCATACACTGGAGAGGTGATAAGCCTGCAACGATTGCATGGGTGGAGGCACTTGATAAAGGTGATCCTGCTGTTGAAGCTGAATATCGTGATGAGCTGTTTAATGTGGAAGCACCTTTTACAGGAACGCCAAAATCATTGATGAAGACTATTAACAGGTATGCCGGAGTTACCTGGGGTAATGATGATTATGCAGTTGTTTATGACAGATGGTGGAACTCAAGAAACTCTAAGGCATACTTGTTAACCCCATCAGATAATAGTGTTGATGCCCGTATAGTTTACGATATAAACTATCAGGATGCATACAATAACCCCGGTTCATTTCAAACTCAACGAAATGAGTATGGCAGATATACATTGAAAGTTGATGATAAAACAGCCTATCTTTTTGGAGACGGCTTCACTGCAGAGGGGCAGTTCCCGTTTATTGATGCATTAAACCTGGAAACACTCGAAACAGAAAGGTTATATCAGTCGGCTTCCGACGGATTTAAAGAAAATCTTTTCTCATTTATTGACAGTCGCCAAGGCACCGTCATTACCCGCATAGAATCCCCTTCTGAATATCCAAATTACTATATACGTAATATACGCAGAAGAATTGCAAATATACCTCTTACACATTTTGAGAATCCGTTTAAGCCTATTGAAGGAGTCCATAAGGAAGTTATAAACTATAAAAGAGAAGATGGATTGGAATTGTCGGGTACACTCTATCTCCCTGTTGGTTATGATATGGAAAAGAAAGAGAAGCTACCTATGATAATGTGGGCATATCCTACTGAGTATAAGGATAGAACCAGTGCAGGGCAGACGACAGCTAATCCTAACTCTTTTACTTTTCTTTCATATGGTAACCCAATTTACTGGGTAACGCGCGGGTATGCAGTTTTAGATGATGCATCCTTCCCTATTGTTGGTGAGGGAGACGAACAGCCAAACGATACATTTGTTGAACAATTAGTTGCAAATGCAAAAGCGGCTATAGATGCTGTGGATGAACTGGGATATATTGACAGAAATAAGGTTGCGGTTGGAGGGCATTCATATGGTGCATTTATGACTGCTAATCTTTTATCACACTCCGATCTGTTTGCAGCAGGAATTGCCCGAAGTGGTGCATACAACCGAACATTAACACCATTTGGTTTTCAGGCAGAAGAGCGTAGTTTTTGGAAAGCTCCTGAAGTATATAACAGCATGTCGCCCTTTATGCATGCTGATAAAATGAAAACCCCCATGCTTATCATTCATGGTGAGGATGATAATAACTCAGGTACTCATACCATGCAGAGTGAGCGCTATTTTCAGGCCTTAAAGAGTTTTGGGGCACCGGTCAGACTTGTGATACTGCCAATGGAAAGTCACGGATACGTTGCCAGGGAGAATGTTTTACATCTCTTATGGGAACAGGATCAATGGCTTGAGAAGTATGTAAAAAACAGGAATTAATTATTTAATAGGACGAAATCTATTCTGTCGCCGATTTTAATATTTCTATTGTGACAGAATCCTCCATTTACTTCTACTACATATAATGCCGGCTCTGTTGAGGAGTAGTTCCACTCTCTTAACGGAGTGGTATTGTGATGAATTGTAACAATCTCTTTGTTGCTGTTTACGTATATCATATCAAGAGATATGTAAGTGTTTTTCATCCAAAAACCTTGTATCTCTTCATAATCTTGTATAAAAAGCATTCCCCCGTTTTCAGGTATAGATTTCCTGTACATTAATCCCCTTGCCCGTTTTGCATTGTTATCGGCAATCTCAATGTCGATGTTAGCAAGAGTATCAGTGCCGGTGCTATTTATAAACACTAATTCACCCTGTTTAATAAAAGCTATTTCAAGAGCACCATCTTGTGAAATGGAGTTATTATTACCTTCAGGTTTAATCATAAAATATAATATCAACCCTATTACTACAATAAGTAGTGCAATCAAGTATGTCCTCCGGTTCTTTTTTTTAGTTGATGTTTTTTGCATTAGAGTCTGTTTTAATCAAAAATATTTTATTTGTTAAACATATTGAATGAACATATGTTTAATACAAAGTTTCAAATATTTTCTGCTTCTGCCAAATGAAATTGTGTTATTTTTTAGTGTGACTGAAATTTTGTCAGTTTCTGTTTTATTTAAACTTTGGCACAGATTTAGCAATAGAGGTTATGTAGATTAGAAAACAAAATAATAACAATACATTAATTTAATTAATTTCAATTTAAGTAATATGAACATTAAACCGTTAGCAGACAGAGTACTGGTAAAACCGGTAGCTGCAGAAGAAAAAACAGTTAGTGGAATTATAATTCCTGACACAGCTAAAGAGAAACCTTTGAAAGGCGATGTAATTGCTGTAGGTAAAGGCACAAAAGATGAAGAGATGGTAGTGAAAGAAGGCGATAAAGTGCTTTATGGAAAATATGCAGGCACTGAAATTGAAATTGAAGGTGAGCAGTATCTGATTATGCGTCAGTCGGACATCTTAGCAGTTATTTCATAATTGTTAGTCGCAGATCTTTAAATATCAATCAGTAAAATTTAAAAACAATAAAATCAAAAAAATAATATGGCTAAAGATATTAAATTTAACATTGAAGCGCGTGATTTGCTAAAGAAAGGCGTGGACGAGCTGGCAGATGCAGTTAAAATTACATTAGGACCAAAAGGACGTAATGTTATCATCGACAAAACTTATGGAGCACCTCAAATTACTAAGGATGGTGTGACAGTTGCAAAAGAGATTGAACTTGAAGATTCATTCAAAAATATGGGAGCTCAGTTAGTTAAAGAAGTTGCTTCAAAAACTAATGATGACGCCGGTGATGGAACAACTACTGCAACTGTATTGGCACAATCGATTATTAGCGTTGGACTAAAGAATGTTACTGCAGGTGCGAACCCAATGGATCTTAAGCGTGGAATAGATAAAGCGGTTAAGAAAGTTGTTGAGAGCCTTAAAGAACAGGCTGTAGAGGTTGGTGGTGACCTTAAAAAGATTGAGAATGTTGCCAAAATTTCGGCAAACGGCGACGAAAGCATTGGTAAACTGATTGCTGAAGCAATGCAAAAAGTTAGCAAAGAGGGTGTAATTACTGTTGAGGAAGCTAAAGGAACAGATACTTATGTAGATGTTGTTGAAGGTATGCAATTCGACCGTGGATATATCTCTCCATACTTCGTAACTGACACTGAAGCTATGAAAGTTGATTTTGAGAATCCGCTTATCCTTATTCATGATAAGAAAATTTCAGCTATTAAAGATCTTCTTCCAATTCTTGAGAAGGGTATCCAAACAGGACGTCCTCTGCTTATAATTGCTGAAGATATCGACTCAGAAGCGCTTACTACATTGGTTGTAAACCGTCTTCGCGGTTCATTGAAGATTGCTGCAGTTAAAGCTCCAGGATTTGGAGACCGAAGAAAAGAGATGTTGGAAGATATCGCTATTCTGACAGGTGGTGTTGTAATTTCTGAAGAGAAAGGTCTGTCACTCGAAAATGCAGAACTTGAAATGTGCGGTAGTGCTGAGAAAGTAACTATCGATAAAGATAATACAACTATTGTTAACGGTAGTGGTGAAAAAGACTCGATTCAGAGCAGAATTGGTCAGATCAGAGCGCAAATCGAAAGAACAACTTCTGATTACGATCGTGAAAAATTGCAGGAACGTCTTGCTAAACTTGCTGGAGGAGTAGCAGTTCTTTACGTTGGAGCTAACTCTGAGGTTGAGATGAAAGAGAAAAAAGATCGTGTACAGGACGCATTATCAGCAACCCGTGCTGCTGTTGAAGAAGGTACAGTTCCGGGAGGTGGTATAGCGTATATTCGTGCAATTGATGCTATCGGCGACCTGAAAGGTGATAATGACGATGAAACAACCGGTATTGATATTGTAAAACGTGCGGTTGAAGAACCACTTCGTCAGATTGTAGCAAATGCTGGAAAAGAGGGTGCTGTTGTAGTACAGAAAGTACGCGAAGGAAGCGGCGACTATGGCTATAATGCACACGCAGACAAATATGAAAATCTGTATGAAACAGGTGTAATTGATCCGGCAAAGGTTGCCCGTGTAGCTTTGGAGAATGCGTCTTCTATTGCGGGAATGTTCCTTACTACAGAATGTGTAATTACTGACATTAAAGAAGATAATCCTGCACCGCAGATGCCTGCGGGTGGAGGAATGGGCGGAATGATGTAAAATTCTGCCTATAATTAAAATAAATGTCTTATTTAGGCGTATAACTGGAAATGAAAATTTGAAAGTTATACGCTTTTTTTATTGATAAAAATCAGCAGAAACTTTTTTGTTCTAACTTATTGATACTTTTTAGCCAGATATACTTAGAATTTGATTAAAGCTGTAATTATCAGATATGTTAACGAAGAGCTTGTGCCAAAATTAGTAACAATTTCTTAACAACAATCTCATTTTTTTATGTTACTTTTGCATTGATATTTATTATCTAAACTTAACAGATAGAGTATTAGAGAATTATAATTATAATAAAACTATGGTAAGAAAATTTAGTTTTTTGTTAGCAGTGTTTTTTTTGATGACAGCTGCTGTAATACAAGCACAGGTGACCACCTCCAGTATGAGTGGACGTGTTACTGATGCAGAGGGTGCCGTTATTGGGGCAACTATTGTTGCAACACACACACCTTCCGGAACAACATACGGTACTGTGACCAACCTTGAAGGTCGTTACAACCTGAACGGTATGCGTGTGGGTGGTCCTTACACTGTTGAAGTAACTTATATTGGTTATGGGTCGAATACAACAGAAGGAATCACACTAAGTTTAGGTGAAAACTATGCTCATAACGTTGTTATGCAGGAGGAGTCTTTTGCTTTGGGTGAAGTTGTGGTTTCTGCAATAAGAACAAGGTTTACAACTGAGAAGACAGGGGCAGCAACAAATATTACGAACGAACAGATAGCTAATCTGCCTACTGTTACTCGCAGTATTATGGATGTTACCCGTCTGTCGCCGTATGGAGGTAACGGTATGAGTTTTGCCGGTACTGATGGTCGTACAGCTAACTTTACAGTTGACGGAGCTAACTTCAACAACAACTTTGGTTTGAGTGATGCTCTTCCCGGTGGAGGTAATCCTATCTCTCTTGAGGCAATCGAAGAGTTACAGGTTGTAATTGCACCATATGATGTACGCCAGACAAACTTTATTGGTGGGGGTGTTAATGCTATTACAAAATCAGGTACAAATACTTTTAGAGCGAGTGCATATACTTATCACAGGAATGAAAACTTACGCGGTGATGCAGTTAGAAATTTTCAGATTGATAATGCGCGCGATAAAGATCGTCACACAACCTATGGTTTTACTGCCGGTGGGCCGATTATCAAAAACAAACTTTTCTTCTTTGTTAACGCCGAAATGGCTAAAATTCCAACTATAGTTAATCGCTGGAGAGCTTCGACTGATGGTGTTGCAGTTCCTGACAGTTATATATCACGTACAACAGAGGCTGACCTTAAAAGGGTTTCTGATTTCGTGAGAAATGAGTATGGATATGAAACAGGTTCTTATACCAACTTCCCGGCTGATGAGAGCAACTATAAGCTTCTTGCCCGTTTGGACTGGAATATAAATAATATGCATCGACTTGCCTTACGATATAACTATACTAAGAATCTTTCATGGAGATCACCTAATGCTTCTTCGATGGATGGAGGTACTCGTATGTCGGAGGCAAGGATGTCGCAAGCCTCAATGTCATTTGCTAACTCAATGTATTCTCAGGACAATCTGGTTCATTCATTCTCTTTCGACTTAAACAGCCGCTTGTCAGATAATCTATCGAATCAGTTCCTGGCAACATTCTCAAAACTTGATGATATTCGCGGATCAACATCTTCTGAATTCCCTTTCATAGATATATTGGAAGGCGGACAAGCGTATATGTCTTTAGGTTATGAACTGTTTACCTGGAATAATGGTGTTCACAACAATGTCTTTAATATTAAGGATGAGTTAACTTACTACACAGGTAATCATAAGATTGTTGGAGGTATTGCATACGAATATAAGATGGCAGATAACGCCTATATGCGTAATGGAACAGGATACTATCGTTACACAAGCCTTGACGATTTCTTGAATAAAAGAGCACCTGAAATTGTAAACTTAACTTACGGATATGACGGAGAAGCTAACCCGGCAGCACGTGTAAGAAGTAATAAAATTGGTGTTTATGGTCAGGACGACTGGAGCGTTAGCGAAAATTTTAAACTGTCGTATGGTCTTAGAATTGATGGACTTTTCTTTAATAACAAGGACCTATTAACAAACAATGCAATTTATGAATTGGATTATTCGGGTCGCAAAATAGACACAGGCAAATGGCCTGATGCAAGTGTTATTTTCTCTCCTCGTGTAGGATTTGTATATGATGTTCAGGGAGATAATAGCTTGAAACTTCGTGGTGGTACAGGACTTTTCTCAGGTAACCTGCCTCTTGTGTTCTTTACAAATATGCCTACCAACGGAGGAATGGTGCAGTATCAGGCACAAATAAATGCTGCTGAGGCTGCCAGCAAAGGATTTACAATGGATACTTTTGCCGGTGGCCTTGTAACTGATGCCAACGGTAATGCTAATATTGCTGCTCTTTATGACAAGTTAACTTCTTTGGGATATCCAAAAACTATATCACCAGATGATGGGACAGTTCCTTCTGCTATTGCTGCTGTTGATCCAAACTTTAAAATGCCTCAGGTGTGGAAAACATCACTTGCAGTTGACTATGCATTTCCGACTCCTTTCCCTTCTTCAGTAACAGTAGAAGGAATTTATAACAAAACTATTAATGGGGTTTCAATTTCCGACTGGAGTATTCCGAATGTAGGAGGATTTGCACGTTTCAACGGTATAGATAATCGTCCTATTTATCCTGACGGCTACCGTACAGAAACAAAAGCATTTGTGCTTGAAAATACCAGCCGTGGCTATGGTTGGTCGGCAAACGTTACTCTTAATGCACAGCCAACTGAGCGACTTAGTTTAATGGCTGCCTACACACGTACTGTAGCAAAAGATGTAACAGGAATGCCGGGGTCGAATGCTGAGTCTGCATTTACATATGTTCCAACAGTTGAAGGACCAAACCATATTAAACTGCATAACTCTCAGTACAATACGCCCGATCGTATTGTAGCAGCGCTAACAACTCACGATAAATCAGGTAATCACTATAGTTTTATCTATGAAGGATGGCGTGGTGGAGCAAACTACTCTTATATGACGGTAAACGATATTAATGGTGATGGTTATAACTACGATGCAATTTATGTGCCTACCGATGAAGAGGTAGCAAACAGGCAATTCCGCTTCGTATCGGCAGATGACCAGACTCGTTTCATGGACTATGTTCATTCAAATAATTATTTGAAAAACAGACAAGGTAAATATGCCGAAGCTTACAGTGTTTATTCTCCATGGGTACATAGAATCGACTTTAGCTATAAGCATGATTTTGTATTAATTGCAGGTAAAGATACGCATAAGCTACAGCTTAGTCTTGACATTAAAAACGTAATGAACTTGTTCAACTCAAGCTGGGGGGTAGCTAAATATCTGAATCCGGATATTGGTTCAGAAGCTCGAATTCTCAGATATGAAGGTGTTGATACTGATGGTGTAGCAACATTCTCTACGCCGGCTTCAATCAATGGTGATACCCAAACATTCACACCAAGCTATTCATTAGGTCAGACCTGGTATGCTTCTATAGGTATCAAATATATTTTCAACTAAATTAAAAGTACAGAAGACATGAAATTAAAATATTTATTTCCAATATTTATAGCAACAATTGCTATGTTGACAAACTGTGCCGAAGAAGCCGAAATGACATTGCTTAATGAAATTCAGGTGTCATCGTCTTATGTGTCTATTCCGGAAGCAGGAGGTTCGACATTAATAACTATAGTTACAAGTGAAAACTGGACTGCAGAAAAGGTGACAACTGAAAAAGATTTAGTAGAATGGTTGACATTATCTTCTACTTCAGGAAGTGCAGGTGAATCAACTATTACCTTTTCTGCCTCATCTGCAATAGATGGACGTACTGCAGAGGTTTTGCTGAAGTCGGCAGGTAAGACACAGAGAATTAACATTATTCAGGGGTTATCGCAAATATCTGAGGCCACTGTTGCAGAAGTTAGATCCGGTCCTGACGGGAAAACATTCCGTGTTACAGGTGTTTGTACTGATATTTCAAATACTTTGTATGGTAATTGGGATTTGACTGACGAGACAGGTACAATTTATATTTATGGAACACTTGACGCAAAGAGTCAGTCGAAAAACTTCCTCAGTCATAACCTTGAAGTGGGTGATGAGATAACAATTGAAGGTCCAAAATCAACTTACGGCGGGAACCCTCAGATGGTGGATGTGATGGTTATTGAGATTAAGAAGTCGCTTGTTAAAGTTGATTCTGTTGAAAATGAGGTGCTTCCAATTGAAGGTGGTGAGTTTATTGCTTACTTAGATAACAAAGGAGAAGGTGTGTCAGTAGAGATTCCCGAAGATGCTAAGTCGTGGTTGTCAATTTCTTCTATTAAGGCAACAGGAGAGAAAGTTATTGTGACTTTCAAGGCTGAGGCTAATAATGGAGGAGACCGCGGAACGATAATCACATTCTTTACTACTCAAGATTCCAAGAGTTATTCAACAGAAACAACTCTTAGTCAAAAAGGTGCAATCGTAAAAGCTACAATTGCTGAATTCCTTGATGCTGAAGTGGGTGATACTCAATATAGATTATCGGGTGTGATCACTGAAATCAGCAATACAAGGTATGGCAATATGGACTTGAGGGATTTTTCCGGCGAAACGTATGTTTATGGTATTGAGGGTTTTCAGGAAGGAGATATGAAAGTAAGTGATATTATCACGATTGTAGGAAAGCGAGCTGCATATAATAATAGCCCTCAGGTTGGAGGTGCCGTTTTGGAGAAAATTATTCCTGTAACGGCTGTAACAGTTGCTGAACTACTGGGCAAACCTGTTTCCGGTGATGATTACTTTATGGTGACCGGTGAAATTACATTGATTGATAATGATGTATATGGTAATCTTTATTTGAAAGATGGCGACAGCGAGATTTACGTCTATGGTTGTTATCCCGGATATGGAGCAACAGGTGATTACAGAAAAGGCCTGATAGCTGATAAAGGTATTAAAGTGGGAGATAAGTTAACCGTTATTGGAACAAAGGGTGCATACAATGGAGTAGACCAGTTAGCAAACGGTATATATTTCAGCCACGAAAGTGCAGAATAAGTAGTATGTAATATGCGATGTGGATCGCATTACAGATAATAGAAGATGGCTGTCTTGATATGGAATTTAAATTCCACAAGACAGCCCTCTCTTTTTTTGTAACTTAAGTACGACTGTTGTAAACAAATATATTTGTCGTTTTTAGCAAAAAGGGATATCTTTGATAAAAAATTATGAACATCATGAAAACTTTATACGTGCCAATCCAAAATGTTTCGCTATATGAAACAGTATTAG
>CAZYNA010000055.1:0-16143 GCA_964648775.1 uncultured Proteiniphilum sp.
GCTTTATATTGCTTATTTCTTCATCAAGATGTCTGTATAATATATAGAAAACAAACGCTGCCTCTTATTTTCATAATTCAGAGGCAGCGTTATTTTTTAAAATAAGCTTTCACTATTTTGTAGTAAATACTTTTGGATTGCTAACCTTTTCTTTTAACAGAGCCAAGTCCAGTACCTCTTTTACATCACTTACATAGTGGAAAGTGAGTCCCTTCAGATACTCTTCATTGATCTCTTCTATATTCTTTTTGTTTTCCTTACAAAGAATGATTTCGCTTATTCCTGCACGTTTTGCGGCCAGTATTTTCTCTCTGATGCCGCCAACGGGTAAAACTTTACCTCTCAGTGTAATTTCGCCTGTCATTGCCAAATTCTGCCGCACCTTCCTCTGAGTAAAACTAGATGCCAGTGAGGTTACCATAGTTATTCCGGCAGAAGGCCCATCTTTAGGTATTGCACCTTCGGGTACGTGGATGTGTATGTTGTAATTTTCAAATATATCAGGGTCGATATCCAATTCGTCTGAATGTGAGTGAATATACTCTAAAGCAAGCATAGCAGACTCTTTCATAACATCGCCAAGATTACCTGTTAAGGTTAGTTTAGAACCTTTTCCTCTGCTTAGTGAGCTTTCAACAAAAAGAATCTCTCCCCCTACCGCTGTCCATGCAAGTCCCGTTACAACACCGGCATACTCATTTCCTTCGTATCGGTCTTTAGAAAACTCCTCAATTCCCAGAAACTCCTGCAGATCTCCTGTTTTCAGCGACTTTGGGTATGATTCATTGGATGCAATTCTGCGGGCTACTCTTCGCATTACCTTTGCGATCTTTTTATTTAATTCTCTTACACCTGATTCCCTGGTGTAACTTTCAATTATTTTTTGCAATGTTGGTTTTGGTATTTTAAATGCACCCTTTTCAATACCATGATTTGCAAGCTCTTTTGGAACCAGATGGCGGTGAGCAATTTCAATTTTCTCTTCAGTTATATAACCCCCTACATTGATCAGCTCCATACGGTCGAGCAGTGGTTGAGGTATTGTGTTGAGATTGTTTGCTGTTGCAACAAAGAGCACTTTCGATAAATCGTAGTCGATTGACAGGTAGTTATCGTGGAAAGTACTGTTTTGTTCCGGATCCAGAACTTCAAGAAGTGCCGAAGAGGGATCTCCTCTAAAGTCACTCCCAATTTTATCAATTTCATCCAATACAAAAACAGGATTTGAAGAGCCAGCTTTTTGCAAATTTTGAATTATTCTTCCCGGAATTGCACCTATGTAAGTACGGCGGTGCCCTCTAATCTCAGCCTCATCATGAAGTCCCCCAAGCGAGACTCTGATATATTTTCTGTTTAAAGCTTCTGCAATAGATTTTCCAAGAGAAGTTTTACCCACTCCCGGGGGGCCATAAAGGCATATGATAGGTGACTTTAAGTCGCCTTTAAGTTTTAAAACAGCAAGATGTTCAATAATACGCTCTTTAACCTTCTCCATTCCAAAGTGATCGCGGTCGAGAATTTTCTGAGCATTGTTCAGATTGAAGTTATCTTTAGTATATTCATTCCATGGAAGTTCGAGTATTGTTTGTATATAACCAAACTGAACTGAATAGTCGGGAGACTGAGGATTAAGACGCTCAAGCTTCTGTAATTGCTTCTCGAATGTCTCTGCCACTTCGGCACTCCACTTTTTATTTTTGCCTTTCTCCCTGAACTCATCAATTTCTATTTGCTGAGTATTACCGCCCAGCTCCTCCTGAATTGTTTTAATCTGTTGTTGCAGGAAAAATTCTTTCTGTTGCTGATTAAGGTCTTCGCGAGTTTTCATTTGGATATTCATCTTCATCTCCAAAATCTGCATCTCGCGATTTAAAATAATTAGCATACGATATGCCAGATCTTTCTCTACATCAATGTCGAGAAGCTCCTGCTTCTCTTTGGTGTTGAGTGGCATATTTGTTCCGCAATAGCTGATAAGCATATTTGAGAATCCCTCACTCCTTATAGTCTGCATCAGCTCTTTAGGAGGCTCTCCCAGCATATGCAGCATGTTGGTCATAGCATCTCTGATGGAATCGATAATTGCAGAAAACTCTTTATCGTCTTTTGATGCATATTGAAAGTCTCTGAATTTATACTTTGCTTTGAAAAACGGTTCCGCCTGAATCATTTCTGTCCATTCGAAGCGTCTTTTAGCTTGAACTATTATACTAAAATTATCGTCAGCGAGTTCAATTACTCTAATAATTTCGGCAATTACTCCTAGCCGGAACAAATCGTTAGGCTCCGGATCATCGATCGATGTGTCTTTCTGACATACCAATCCGATGTATCTCTGTTTTTTGCCGATAGATTTGATCAGCTCCAGTGATTTTTTTCTGCCCACTGATATTGGAAGAGTGCTCCCGGGGAATACAATAGTATTTCTTAAAGGTAGAATTGGGATTGAATCCTTTAATTGTTTTTCGTCGATATCTGTGTTCCCATCAACGAAGTCACCAGTAATAAAAGATATTATATTCCCTTCCGAATCGCTTTCGCTAAATTTATTTGATTTAAATGGATTCATATAAAATAATGTTTTCGCATATGAACGAAAACTCATTTGTTTTTGTTTTTAGTTTTGAGTAAATAATACATTATAAGTTACTCAAATTTCGTGCCAAACAGTATAATTAGATTTTTAGTGCGTTTTCTTCAATTTCTGAAATAATTTTAATATGTTTGCGCTCTATAATTAATTTCACACTTTATTATAAAAAGTACATGCAAAGTATATATGAAGACTATACCAAGTCTATACCAAGTCTGGTATCTCCTCAACAAATCATCAGGAAATACCAGACTTGGTATGGACAAATATAGGAGATGGTATAGGTTTTTATTATAGAAATCAAAATCAAGTAAGAATAAGAGAAATGAATATAAAATCAATTTAAATTATGAAGACAAGACATGCAATACTAATAATGTTAATGTCGTTTGTGGCATTAGTGGCTAGCGCAACGGATACCTTGCAGGTAAAACAGACCAAAACTCCAATTTTAATTGATAGAATTGATAATGTTCTGTTTTATGTGCGGATTGATGCCAAAGAGTCGAAAGAATTGAGTGAGATAAATTTAAGATTTTCTGATAAAGTTAATCTTAACGAAATTGCTTCCGTTAAACTTTATTATAGCGGAACAGAGGCACCTCAAAGGATGAATAGAGTTCATTATTCTCCGGTGCAGCAGTATGTGTCAAGCCATTCTCCCGGCAAAACGCTTGCTGCTAATTCGTCATATTCAATTAAAGTAGTTGAAGATAGTTCTCCGGAAAACAACGTAGTGTTATCACCTAATTATAAGTTGTTTCCAGGTATAAACTATTTTTGGGTTAGCTTGCAGATGAAGCCAAATACATCATTGCTTTCGAAAATTGATGTTGAAATGACTTCCGCTAAACTTGATAATAAGCCTGCACCGATAGATTTTGCAACAGAAAATGCAAGTCACAGGATGGGTATAGGGGTAAGACATGCAGGTGATGATGGATCTGCTTCTTTCAGAATTCCGGGACTTGTAACTTCAAATGAAGGAACATTACTTGGAGTTTATGATGTTAGATATAATAGTAGTGTGGATTTACAGGAGTATGTAGACGTGGGTTTAAGCAGGAGCACTGATAAAGGTCAGACTTGGGAAGAAATGCGACTTCCGCTTAGTTTCGGAGAATATGGAGGGATGCCTAAAGCTCAGAATGGAGTAGGTGATCCTGCAATTTTAGTTGATGAGGTTACCGGTGATATCTGGATTATTGCGGCCTGGACTCATGGAATGGGCAATGGTAGAGCGTGGACCAACTCAATGGATGGAAACTCGAAGGAGACTACTGCACAGCTTGTGCTTTCAAAAAGTACAGATGATGGAAAAACCTGGTCGGACCCAATTAATATTACTGAACAGGTTAAGGACCCATCGTGGAACTTCTTACTTCAAGGCCCCGGAAGAGGTATAACAATGCATGACGGCACTCTTGTTTTTCCGATTCAATATATTGATGCAGACAGGATGCCGCATGCGGGAGTAATGTATAGCAAAGACAGGGGCGAAAACTGGGTTATACACAATGTAGCCCGATCAAACACAACTGAGGCTCAGGTGGCTGAAGTGGAGCCCGGGGTTTTAATGCTTAATATGAGAGATAACAGAGGCGGGAGCAGAGCGGTATCGGTAACAAAGGATTTAGGGGAAACATGGACTGATCACCCGTCGACAAGAAGTGTTTTGCAGGAACCTGTTTGCATGGCTAGCTTAATCAGTGTTAAAGCAGAAGATAATATTTTAGGAAAGGATATTCTTCTTTTTTCAAATCCTAATACAATAGAAGGAAGGTATAATATAACTATTAAGGCAAGTATTGATGGCGGACTCTCTTTTCCTGTTGAATATCAGGTGTTGCTTGATGAAGATTATGGATGGGGATACTCGTGCTTAACTATGGTTGATGAAGAGACAGTAGGTATTCTTTATGAGAGTAGTGTAGCGCATATGACATTTCAGGCAGTAAAATTAACTGATTTGTTAGATAAACTGTTTTGAAAACTTTTTTAAGAGAATTAAATATTGTAATTTTGGCGTTTTAAATACCGGAAACGTGAAAAAAATAATCACTATTAAGGACAAACAGTTTGAACTGTTTATAGATCAGGAAGTAATTGAAGAGGGGATTAAGCGTGTTGCTGATCAGATAAGCCTCGAGCTTGAAGGTAAAGAGCCTTTGTTTATCGCAGTTCTTAACGGTGCGTTTATGTTTGCCGGTGAGCTTATGAAGCAGGTATCAATATTAAGTGAAATAACTTTTGTGAAACTGGCTTCATACGATGGAACAACATCAACTGAAAGACTTCAAACAATTTTAGGGCTTAGCGAAGATATTAAAGATAGAGTTGTTGTTATTGTTGAAGACATAGTGGATAGCGGTAATACCATGACCTCTTTAATAAAAGAATTGGAGAATTATAAACCACAGGATGTTAGAATTGCTACGCTTCTTTTTAAGCCTGCTGCGCTAAAATATAAGATTAAGCCTGATTATGTGGCTATGGAGATTCCGAATGACTTTATAGTTGGATATGGCCTTGATTACAACGGATACGGCAGAAACCTGAAAGATATTTATAAGGTTTTATAACGTTGATATTGAAAGCTATATGTTAATAGTGCAGGTAGAGCATTTTAATAAATAAGTTTTTTTAATATAAAAAGAAGAGCTATATAAAAAAAATAGCTACATTTGCAATATAAGATGACTTGTAATAACAGAATTAGTAGATAAAAAATTTTACAATGGACAAGAAAGATGAAGTAAAAAAATCGCCGAAAGCGAGTCTTGAGACGCACAGAGGTACTTCGCTCCTTATGGGCTTGGTACTTGGTGTTGCTGTCATTTTCTTCGCTTTTGAATGGTCGACTGAAACTGAAAAATTGGATGAAGCAGTTATCGTTCAAGACGTTTTAGCCGAAGAGGAAATTGAGATTACTCGTCGTGATCCGGCTCCTCCACCACCCCCTCCACCACCTGAACCGGAAACACCCGATATCATTGAAGTGGTAGAAGAAGAAGTTGAGACTAAATTTGAAATCAATGTAGAGGACGACCAGACACAAAGACAGGTACAAACTTATGTTCCGCCTCCACCACCACAACCTAAACAGGAAGAGGTTGAGGAAGAGATTTTCGTGGTAGTAGAACAATTCCCCGAATATCCGGGAGGACAGGCTGCTATGATGAAGTTCTTAAACGATAATATTCGTTACCCTGTAATTGCACAGGAAAACGGTATTCAGGGTAGAGTTGTTTGTAACTTTGTTGTTGAGAGAGATGGAAGTATAACTGACGTACAGGTAGTTCGTGGAGTTGACCCATCGCTTGACAGAGAGGCAGTTAGAGTAATCCAACAGATGCCTAACTGGACGCCCGGAAGACAGAGAGGACAAGCAGTGCGTGTACGCTTTACTCTTCCGGTACAGTTTAGACTTGCCAACTAAGTAAGCTATTCAATAGTAAAAGAGCTGCTTTTCGATAAAGGAAAAGCAGCTCTTTTTGCAAATTCATATTTCAAAAACAATTATATGATACCTAAAGTTGCCTTTTTTGAGAATCTCATAAAAAAAGAAATTGAAAAAGTGATGAAGGATGAACAGCCTTCTACTCTTTTTGAACCAGCGAGATATACTTTTTCTCTTGGAGGAAAAAGACTGCGACCAATGCTGACTTTGTTAGCTGCAGATATGTTTGGCGGTGATATAGACGATGTTGTTAAATCGGCAATAGGTGTTGAAATATTTCACAACTTCTCTCTTCTGCATGATGATCTTATGGATAATGCCGACATGAGGAGAGGTAACCCAACAGTGCATAAGAAATGGAACGCTAATACAGCAATCCTTTCAGGTGATGCAATGGTGATTGAGTCGTATAAGTATATATCTGATGTAGAGCCAAAGTATTTGCCCCAAATATTAGACCTTTTTTCAAATACAGCCATGAGTATATGCAAGGGACAGCAATATGATATGGACTTTGAACAACGAGATGATGTTTCGGAATCGGAGTATATTGAAATGATCACGCTTAAAACAGCTGTATTACTTGGTTGTGCGCTCAAAATTGGTGCAATTCTTTCTGATGCTTCTGACAAAGATGCTTCAGCTCTGTATGAGTTTGGAATTAATATTGGGTTGGCATTCCAGTTAAAGGATGATTTGCTTGATGTTTACGGAGATCCTAAAGTATTTGGAAAAAACCTTGGAGGTGATATCTTAAGTAATAAAAAAACCTATCTGCTAATTAAGGCTCTAAAAAGTTCTGATGATAACCAGGGTGCTGCTTTAAGCAAATGGTTGAAAGCAAAAGACTATATACCAGAAGAGAAAATAAGTGCTGTTAAAAATATTTATGATGAATTAAATTTAAAAGCAATTTCAGAAAAGATAATAGAAAATTATTATCTTGCATCTTTGGAATGTTTGAGATCCATTAGTGTATCAGATGAACGTAAACGTGACTTGACTGAATTTGCAAAGAGTCTGATGCACAGAGAAAAATAATTCGTTTATAGATAGAAAAGACTAAATGCCATATAGAAGACTGCCAAATACTGATGCTGCACGAATAAAAGCTTTGAAGACTGCAGTGGATAAGGCTGATAAAACCGACTTCAAGGAGTTGTCTTTATCACCAAAATCCATAACTGTTGCAAAGGAGGTTTTGGGTCATTTTCAAACTCTTTGTGCCGATTATCACCGTATGTATAAAACTCAGGTTAATGCTAATAAGCTGTTTATTGGTAAAGTGAAAAATGCAAGAATGTATTTGTCGCATTTTATTCAGGTTTTATATATGTCGATTGCCAGATCTGAAATTAAAGAAAATCAGCTTAATCTATATGGTCTTGAAAATGAGGGCCTTGTTGTGCCTGATTTAACAACGCATGAGCAGCTTATTGAATGGGGACAGAAAATAATTGATGGTGAAACATCGCGTGTGTCTCAAGGGGGTGTGCCTATATATAATCCTTCCATAGCTAAAGTTAAAGTGATGTATACTATCTTTAAAGAGGGATATAAAACACAAAAGCTGCATCAGAAAAGTACAGCGCGACAAATGAATGAAGTCGCAAAATATCGGGAAATTGTGGATAAAGTGATATTTGATATCTGGGAAGAAGTTGAAAAGAGTAATTCAGATATTCCACCTGAGCACAGACTCGACAGAAATAGGGAGTATGGTATCGTTTATTATTATAGGAAAGGGGAGATTGCGGAATGAAAATTGTTGATACTCATTCACATCTTTTCTCTAAAGAGTTTAAAGAAGACATTAATGAGGTTGTTAACCGTGCAAAAAATGAAGGAGTAGTTAAAGTTTTGCTGCCTAATATTGATGCGGAATCAATACCTGATTTAAAGTATACCAAAAACCTTTATCCTGATTTTTTTCTTCCTATGATGGGGCTACATCCAACTAGTGTAAAGGAAGATTGGAAGGAACAACTACAATTAATATATAATGAACTAACTTCAGATAATTATACAGCAATAGGTGAGATTGGAATTGATCTTTACTGGGATGATGCATTTAAAAAAGCACAAATCTCAGTTTTTGAAGAACAGTTAGAGTGGAGCAAAGACATGATGCTGCCAGTTTCTATACACTTTAGAAATGCAACCGAAGAAGTTATAAAGAGTATTAAGAGAGTTGGGGGTAGCCTGAGAGGTGTTTTCCATAGTTTTGGAGGTGACAGAGGCGAGTTGGATGCAATAATGCAAATTGATAATTTTTTAATTGGAGTAAATGGAGTTATTACTTTCAAAAATTCCGGTTTAAGTGAAACTCTTAAATATTGCCCAAAAGACAGACTGGTTATTGAAACTGACTCACCATATTTAGCTCCTGTTCCTCATAGAGGTAAACGGAACGAATCGTCTTATCTAAAACTCATTTTAAGTAAATTATCAGAAATTTGGCAAAAGAGTGAGTCTGAAGTTGCAGCAATTACGACTAAAAATGCAGAGAATATATTCGGGCTTACAGTTGTGTAGATAAGGCCTGATGGGTGAATAAAAGTGTTTTACGAAAATATTTTCAGAAAGAAGTAGTGTATAATCGATTAATTCAGTAAATTTGCACATTAAATTGAGCGAGAATGAATTTTTTTTAGTAATTTGCGTCCATTTCCGGGCGTACCTTCTTTAGGAGAGATGCTCGAGTGGTTGAAGAGGCACGCCTGGAAAGCGTGTATACGCCAAAAGTGTATCGAGGGTTCGAATCCCTCTCTCTCCGCTTAAATAGATTAAAAAGTAAAAAAGTAGATAGGACTAAAAGTTAATATTAAATATCAGAAAAGAAAATCATTAATAAAACAAACAAATTAAAAGATCATTAACAAAAAAATTGAACACACAATGAAAAAGTTATTTGCAATTTTAACAATCTTCGGAATAATGTCTGTAGGATTGTCATCGGTTCTTTTAGCTCAGGAAGATCAGGCTGCAACAGCACCTGTTGAAGCTACTCAAGCATCAGTTCAGGAAACTACAGGTGGTTTACATCAAGCGTTAAAAGTTAAATTTATTGAGGGTGGTGCCGCTTTTATGAGTACTATCGCAATCTGTTTAATTTTAGGTTTAGCATTTTCACTTGAAAGAATTATCTATTTAAGTTTGGCTGATGTTGATCCCGATGCATTCCTAAGTAAAGTTGGTGACTCTCTTGACAGAGGTGATGTGGAGAGTGCTAAAGATATCGCTCGCAACACTCGGGGGCCAGTTGCCTCAATTGTTTATCAGGGACTATTACGCCTTGATCAGGGACCGGATGAAGTAGAACGCTCAATTGTATCTTATGGTGGTGTGCAATCAGGTTTACTTGAAAGAAACCTTTCGTGGATTACGCTTTTTATAGCAATTGCTCCGTCATTAGGATTCCTTGGAACAGTAGTTGGAATGGTTATGGCTTTCGATGATATCCAGAGAGCCGGAGATATGAGCCCGACGATTGTAGCTGGTGGTATGAAGGTTGCTCTTATTACAACAGTAGGAGGTCTTATTGTTGCGATCATCCTTCAGATTATCTATAACTACATCCTATCAAAAATGGAAGGTATACTTAATAAAATGGAAGATGCTTCAATTACTTTCCTTGATCAGGTAATTAAATATAATGTAAAATATAAAAACTTATAATTAAGATGGCTGTAACTAAAATACATAGGATATCCAGATCAACATTGATTATAGGAGTGATAATCTCAATCATTGTATTGGGACTCTTCTACTTAGGTGGTCAGGTGCCCTTACAAGACAAAATAGCGGCCGACTTAAGCGAACCCAGATTTACTGACTTGGTTTTATACTGGTGTTATGTGCTTTTGGCTGTAACAATAGTAGTACTTATAGGTTTTGCTATTGCAGACTTCTTTAGAGGTCTTAAAGAAAATCCTAAGAAAGCTCTGGGTGGTCTTGTTACTGTCCTTGCATTGGCTGTATTATTGATAGTAACTTATATCATGGGTGATTCCACATTACTTGTGATACCGGGTTATGACGGAACAGACAACGTTCCTTCAATGTTGAAAATGACTGACATGTGGCTCTATTCATGTTATTTTATGATGGTTGTTACAATTTTAGCTATAATTGTAATGCCGTTAACTAGTAGAAAAAAATAACAGAGTAGTAGATTTTAAATTGACCGATTCTTTATAGAATCAAAAAAGAATGTTATAATTTATGGCAAAATCTAAGAAAAAAGTTCCGGCATTGAATGCCAGCTCTATGGCTGATATTTCATTTCTGCTTCTTACTTTCTTTTTGCTTGTGTCAAATATGGATGTTGACTCCGGGCTAGCCCGGCGACTTCCACCACCACCACAAACACAAGAGCAAACGTCAGTTGATGTACAGAGAAGAAATTTATTAGTTGTATTGGTCAATGCACAGAACGAGATTTATGTTCAGGATCAACAAGGTTCTGTACTTTATGCAAGTGCCGCAGAGTTACTGGGAGCTCCGGGAAAAGCAGCTTTAAAGGATGTGGTTAAAGAATTTGTTCTTAACACTTCTAATAGTCAGATGCTACCTCAACTTATAGAGACTGATTTCGGTCCTCCTATAGGAATTGTTCCTGTTACATCGAACCACGTAGTTTCAATTATGAATGACGCAACAACGAGGTATAGTGCCTATATTGCAGTTCAAAACGAAGTGGTTAAGGCATATAATGAGTTGAGAGAAGAAGGCGCAAGAAAATACTTCGGAATAGGGTATGAAGAGCTGACAATAGATCAGAAAGAACAAATAGATGATCTTTACCCCCAACGTATTTCTGAAGCTGAACCTAAAAATTATGGAGGAGGAGAATAGATATGGGAAAATTTAATAAAAGTGGCATGAGGGAAATGCCTGAAATGAATACCTCATCAATGCCTGATATTGTTTTTGCTATATTGTTTTTCTTTATGGTAACAACAACTATGCGCTCAGAGACCGTAATGGTTAGAATGAGACTTCCATCTGCAACTGAAGTACAAAAGCTTGAGAGAAAATCATTGGTTACCTATATTAATATCGGACCACCAATGGATATGAATTTAGGCACAGGTACACAGATGCAGTTGAATGATAGATTTGCAGCTGTAACCGATATACAAGACTATATTGCTCAGGAGAAAGCCAGTATGAATGAAGCTGATCAACCTTTGATGACAGTGTCAATAAAGGCCGATGAGGATACTAGAATGCAGTATATCACAGATGTAAAACAGGCATTACGTCAAGCTTATGCTTTGAAAATTAGTTACTCTGCACGAAAAGCAGAAAACTAATAAAGTATAATTATTATATTAAAAAACCGGGTTCCATTTTGGAATTCGGTTTTTTATTGACTATTTATTAAGCGTTTGTTCTTATTTATTATTATGGATTACCTGCTTTAACCCAGTCCATAACATTGGCAGGTGCTCGTTTTGCCAATAGTTCCTGTTTCATAAAGTCCATATATGGCATAACATGTTTAAAGAACTTATAGTAACCTTTGCACAGATAATTTAGTCCCTCATTGCCATATTTGTCTTTAATAAATCTGTTTTTTGGGCATTCGCCATAACAGGCAAACAGGACGTCACATTCGCGACATTGTTGTGGTAGTTTATCAAATTTATCATTTCCAAACTTTAGTTGCTCGTCGGAGTACATCATAGATGTGAGAGTTTTGTTATAAATATTTCCAAGCTTATATTCCGGAAAAACAAAATGATCACATGAGTATACATCACCATTAAACTCCATAGCACCTGCATGACCACAAGTTTTTGCCATTGTACATACGCTTGGCTGTTCACCCACCCAGTTTGCTAGAGTTGAATCAAATATTTGAATAAATATCTTTCCTACGTCCTCCTTTATCCATTCATCAAAAATTGCACAAAGAAAACTCCCCCATTTATCAGCTGGTACTGTATACGGGGCAAGATCTACTTCATGAGATTTTCTTCTTGCAGTAGCCAGTTTCAGAAGAGATATGTTATCGGGTGCGTCGTCTTTTATAAGTCGCTCTACAATAGGTGTGAATTGAATGTATTGGGCTCCAATTTCTTTAAAAAAGTTATAGAACTCCAACGGGTAATCCACATTGTAATCATTAACGACTGCCATTATATTGTACTCTACATTATGCTTTTGTAGTAGCTCAATTCCTTTAATCACACGGTGAAATGAGGGACGTCCCATTTTATCTCTACGATATTCATCATGAAAATCCTGTGGACCGTCAATTGAAATTCCTACTAAGAAATTATTTTCTTTGAAAAATCTACACCAGTCATCATTTAGAAGAGTACCGTTAGTTTGAATTGAATTGTCTATCTGTCTCCCTCTTCCATACTGTTTCTGAAGTTCTACAGCTCTTTTGTAAAATGAAAGTGGGCGCATAAGAGTTTCTCCACCATGCCACGTAAACATTATCTGAGGCATAGTTTGTGATTCAATATATTGTTTAATAAATCGCTCCAGGAGATCTTCACTCATAACCTGGTTCTTGTCTTTATAAAGATTTGCTTTCTCAAGATAGTAGCAGTAATCACAATCCAGATTGCACTTAGAGCCAACCGGTTTAAGCATTACATACATTGGTTTAGCAAAAGGAGCATATGTTGACATATCAATAAAATTTATAACACAAAGATAAACAATTACTATAACTGAGGGGTTTATTTGACATTCTTTACAACTAATTAGAATTGAACTTTATTATTTATCAGATAGTATTAATAACATTGAAACAAATAGGAACTATATGAAAAGAAAAAATGAATTACTTAATATTGGATTACTTATTTTAAGAGTAGGATTAGGGGTGTCAATATTTTTACATGGACTGCCAAAAATAATGGGTGGTTCTGAAGTGTGGGCCATGGTAGGGAGCACAATGTCTAATTTCGGAATTGAGTCGGGGCATGCCTTTTGGGGTTTTACTGGAGCATTAGCAGAAGCATTAGGGGGAATCTTGTTTGCATTAGGTCTGTTTTTCCGTCCAGCTGCTCTTGTGCTAACAGGTACAATGGTAGTAGCTTTGGTAACTCACTTAGCTATGGGTGATAACTTTATGGCTTATGGTCATGCATTAGATCTTTTGATTATATTCGCCGCATCAATATTTTTAGGTGCCGGTAAATACTCTCTGGATGCTAAATTACTTCCGAAGATAGCTTAAAAGAATTATATATTCTATACTATACCTCTCTGCAAGATACTAAATGTAGAGGGGTTTTTTATTTAATACTACATGATTTGGTATGGGGAGTTGTGCTTACACAAGTATCTGATTGACCAACTATAGAGGCCTAAACTGAGAGGTTTCAAATAAAAAAAGGGTAAGCTTACTATATCGCGCCGCTACAACCAAATACCCTTGCTTCGGTCAAGACCTGGGGGATTCAATGGGAGCTGACCGTATAGGACTTACCCAACTGCAAAGATAATGCTTTTTTTGCATATTCAAAATCATGAAATCGATTTTCGTAGATTCAACTCATTTTTCTTATCTTTGCAGGAAGTATTGCAGAGTTAACTTTGAAATTTTAAATCAAATCAAATTATTATAATATGAATGTCGTAGATCGGTTTATTAAGTATGCACGTATTGATACTCAATCGGACGAAAATAGTACGCAAACCCCCAGTACTCAAAAACAGTTCAATTTAGCAAAAGAGGTTGAACAAGAAGCTTTAGAAATGGGATTAGTTGATGTTAGCCTGGACAATAATTGCTATTTTATGGCAACACTCCCCGCTAATACTACAAAAAAAGTACCTGTTATAGGGTTTATTGCGCATTTTGATACCAGCCCTGATATGAGCGGTAAAAATGTTAACCCCAGAATAGTTAAAAATTATGATGGTGATGATATTGTTCTGGATGAGAAGAACAATGTTATACTTTCGCCGAATGATTTTCCTGAACTTTTAGACCATAAGGGTGAAGATATCATTGTAACAGATGGAACAACACTTTTGGGCGCTGATGATAAGGCAGGAATAGCCGAAATAATGGATGCCATGCAATACTTGATAGATCATCCTGAAATTGAACATGGAAAGATAAGGATAGGATTTACTCCGGATGAAGAGATTGGCAGAGGTGCTGATAAATTTGATGTGGCTAAGTTTGGTGCAGAATGGGCTTATACGATGGATGGAAGTGAGGTAGGAGAGCTCGAATATGAAAACTTTAATGCAGCAGCTGCAAAAATTGAAATTCAAGGTAGAAATGTGCATCCCGGTTATGCCAAAAACAAGATGATTAATGCTTTGCATGTTGCAAATGAAATTATATCATTATTACCAGCAAATGAACGCCCCGAACATACAGAAGGATATGAAGGATTCTTTCATCTTATATCATTAACCGGAACTGTAGAAGATGCAAGTTTAGCATTTATTATTCGCGATCACAACAAGGATAAATTTGAAGAGCGGAAGAGTCTGATTACACATATTGTTGAAGAGTTGAATAAAAAGTACAATAATAGAATTTCGCTAAATTTGAAAGATCAGTATTACAATATGCGTGAAAAAGTTGAGCCGGTAATGCATGTTGTTGACTATGCCAAAAGGGCAATGGAAGAATTGGGAATTGAACCAAATATAAAGCCAATACGTGGTGGAACGGATGGAGCAAAGTTGTCATTTATGGGGTTGCCATGTCCTAATATCTTTGCAGGTGGAATGAACTTCCATGGTAAATATGAGTTCTTACCTATCCCTTCTCTTGAAAAAGCATCTACTGTTATTGTAAAGATTGCTGAACTTGTTGCGAGAGAAAGTTAGTTGTTTTTCCATTTCTAAGATTCTAAACTACAAATAAATTAATAAAATGAAACATACCCCTTTTACAGACCTGCATATCAGTCTTGGTGCTAAAATGCATGAATTTGCAGGATATAATATGCCAATTGAATACACAGGAATCATAGATGAGCACCAAACTGTTGTTAACAGTGTGGGCGTTTTTGATGTATCTCATATGGGTGAGATTTGGGTGAAAGGTCCCAAAGCAATTGAATTTATCCAAAGAGTTACGAGTAATGATGTTTCTAATCTTGAGCTGGGAAAAGCTCAATATACATGCTTTATTAACGAAAATGGTGGAATAGTTGATGATTTAATAGTCTATTATTATGAGCCTCAGAAATATTTGTTAGTAGTAAATGCTGCAAATATGGAAAAAGACTGGGAATGGTGCCAGAAATGGAATAGTATAGGCGCTGAGCTTGAAAACTCATCAGATAATACTGCCCAGCTTGCAATTCAAGGTCCAAAAGCTTTGGAAACATTGCAGAAACTTACTGATGCAGATCTTTCAAAAATCCCATATTATAGTTTTGTTACTGCAGATTTTGCCGGCGAAAGTAATGTAATTATATCAAATACCGGTTATACCGGAGCAGGTGGTTTTGAGCTTTATTTTTACCCAAAACAAGGAATTAAAATTTGGGATGCTATTTTTGAAGCTGGAAAAGAGTACGGAATTAAACCAATTGGACTGGGCGCAAGAGATACATTGAGATTGGAGATGGGGTATTGTTTATATGGCAATGAACTGGATGAAGTGACAACCCCTTTGCAGGCAGGACTTGGTTGGATTACAAAATTTGTTGATAATAAGCCATTTATTGGTCGTGAAGTATTAGAAAAAGAGAAGGCAGATGGAATTTCTAAGAGACTTTGCTGTTTTGAATTAATAGATAAAGGTATTCCACGACAAGGCTATGAAATAGAAAATGTAGATGGTGATGTTATAGGCAATGTTACTTCAGGTACTATGTCGCCCATTTTGAAAAAAGGGATAGGAATGGGTTATGTAGCACCAGAGTATTCAAAACCAGGTACGGAAATATCTATCAAAGTCAGAAATAGGAGTCTTAAAGCTATTGTGGTAAAAGCGCCATTTAGAAAGTAGAGATCCAAATATATATAGTACTTATAATTATTGTTTTAATTAGATTCCTAATTTTATAGAATAACGATAGTGGCGATATACACTGAGGAGGCTGTCTCAAAATAGAATTAAATTTCCTTTAGACAGTCTCTTTTTTAT
>CAZYNA010000056.1:0-6213 GCA_964648775.1 uncultured Proteiniphilum sp.
GAAAAGTGGAACAGATATTAGACTCAATACATAAATCTGAACAAATTGTAATAACTACCCATGTGTCGCCCGATGGAGATGCTTTGGGATCAACTCTCGCCTTATATCATTTTATAAAAAAAAGAGGGAAAAGTGTGAGAGTCATTGTTCCGAACTCTTTCCCATACTTTTTGAAGTGGATGCATGGGGCAAATGAGGTTGAAATTTTTGAATATAACCCATCGGCAGGTGAGCATATTTTACTAAATGCGGATTTAATATTTTCTCTCGACTACAATATTACTAAAAGAGCCGGTGGAATTGGTCCGGTTATCGAAGAATCATCAGCTACAAAGATAATGATTGATCACCACCCTCAGCCGGGAGAAAGTTTTGATATTTATGTGTCGCATCCTGAAATATCTTCCACAAGTGAACTTATTTTCAGACTAATATACCAGGCAGGCTGTTACGAAGAGATGTCTCGCTTTGAAGCAGAATCGGTGTTTTGTGGTATGATGACCGATACCGGTGGCTTCACATACAATTCGGGAGATCCTGAAATTTATCAGATTATCAGCCTTTTGCTTAAAAAGGGTGTCGACAAAGATGCAATATACTCCAAGGTTTTTAATAACTACTCAGAAGAGCGGTTCAGATTACTTGGTTTTACACTCTCACAAAGGATGGAGGTTTATCATGATTGCCATTCAGCACTTCTTTATCTGTCGAACGATGATCAGTCGCAGTTTAAATTCTCAAAAGGTGACACCGAAGGCTTTGTAAACTACCCGCTTAGCATAAAGGGGATTATTTTCTCAACCTTTATTCGTCAGGAGGAGAACATGATAAAAATCTCTTTTAGATCTCAGGGTTCATTTCCCTGCAATGAATTTGCATCAGATTTTTTTAACGGCGGAGGTCATCTTAATGCTTCGGGTGGAGAATTTTACGGTACACTTGAGGAGGCCATAAAAATTTACAAAGAGGGGTTAAAAAAATATGAGCCCAAACTTAAAGGGCTTGCCGTTTAATATCGTTTTTAAGAATAGATATAGTTTATTTTTGATTATCAGTACTTTTTTTTGAGCTTATTGTGTATTTTTGCACTTCAAACTCTATACTCAACAAACAATTATGAAGAAGTTTTTCTCTGTTTTATTATCATTTTCAGTTATTCTAATGCTTGCTACAGCATGTAAGGATCAGAAAACCTATGCAGAATACCTCAAGGATGAGGAAAGGGCTATTGAGAAGTTTCTTTTACAAAATGAACTCTCTGTAATTGACAGAATACCTTCAAACGGTGTTTTTAAAGACAATGAGTTTTATAAGGATCCTGAAACAAGTGTATATTACAATATAGTGGAGTATGGAGATACAACAGGAAATCTGCAGCTTAACGAGCAAATTTATATAAGATTTAAGGGGTTGAAGTATTTCATGGTAGATGACTCTACTACTTATAATAATATGGACCCGAACCTCAGTCCCTGGCCACAAATTATCACCTATCTGGGACCGGTTAATTCCAGCACAAGCGGTTATTACGATACCCCCGGATGGGCTGTACCGCTATCTTATGTTGGACACAACGGCGTTGTTAAAATGATAGTTCCGTTTAATATGGGGTCGGCCAATGACAGATCTCAGTATCAGCCAACATATTACGATTATGTAGAATATAGATTCGCAAATAAAATTAATTAAGCCGTGCAACATGACATTAATTAAATCTATATCCGGAATTAGAGGAACTATTGGAGGAGGAACAGGCGAAAATCTAACTCCACTTGATATCGTTAAATTTACTGCTGCTTACGCTACGTTTATAAAAGACTCTACAGGGTCTGAAAAGCCAGCAATTGTGGTTGGCCGTGACGCCCGTATTTCGGGCGAAATGGTTCACAGGGTTATTACCGGCACTCTGATTGGCATGGGATGCGACGTTATTGATGTGGGAATGGCAACTACTCCTACTACTGAAATTGCAGTAAAGAAAGAGGGTGCTTCCGGAGGAATTGTTATTACAGCCAGCCATAATCCGAAGCAGTGGAATGCACTTAAACTTCTTGACAGTAACGGAGAGTTCTTAAATGCTGAAGACGGAAGAAAGATACTTACTATTGCTGAAGATGAAGCGTTTTCATTTTCAGAGGTAGATAGTCTTGGAAAGATTTCTCAGAAACAATACTTACAGGAACATATACAATCGATACTTGCACTGGAGCTGGTTGATAAAAAGGCTATTGAGAAGGCTAACTTTAGCGTGGCAGTAGATTGCGTTAACTCAGTTGGCGGAATTGCTATACCAGAACTTCTGTATGCACTTGGTGTAAAAAAGATATTCAAACTACATTGTGCTCCCCACGGTAATTTCTCTCATAACCCCGAACCACTTCCGGAAAATCTGACTGAGCTTTCATCTCTGACTAAAACGTCTGATGCTGATGTGGGATTTGCCGTTGATCCGGATGTGGACAGGCTTGCAATCTATTGTGAAGATGGTGAGCCTTTTGGTGAAGAGTACACGTTAGTGGCAATTGCAGATTATATTTTACAGCATACGCCGGGCAATACTGTTTCGAACCTAAGCTCAACCAGAGCACTTAAGGATGTTACCGAGAAAAGAGGAGGCAGCTATTATACATCGGCAGTTGGAGAAGTGAATGTAGTAACCAGAATGAAGGAAGTAGATGCAGTTATTGGCGGTGAAGGAAACGGTGGTGTAATATATCCGGCTTCGCATTACGGCAGAGATGCATTAGCAGGAATTGCACTTTTTCTTACATATATGGCTAAATCAGGTAAAAGTCCGGCAGAATTTAAAAAAGACTACCCGGTCTACTATATGTCCAAACAGAAAGTGGATCTGGCTAACGACATGGATACGGATGCAATTCTGGAGAGAGTTAAACAAGAATACAGTAACGAAAAGATTACTGATATTGATGGAGTTAAAATTGATTTTGCCGATAAATGGGTTCACCTTAGAAAATCTAATACAGAACCGATTATCAGAATTTATTCAGAAGCATCAAATCAGGAAGAGGCCAAGCTTATTGGCGAGAAAATAATCAGTCTGATAAAGAGCCTCTGATTTATTAGTTATGTTTTTAGTTTAATGAAAGATACATTAATCAGTCGCGATGAACTACGAAGCCTTCACCCTGTTTTAAGAGGAAAGCATGGAGACAAAATAATTGATATTGGATTTAAACTTGCAGCACTTGATGTTCCCAATGAAATATATAACCGGTCGAAACACCTTAACGGACGGGCTTTCTGCAAAGATGTTTTAGATAAGCTTGAGATTAAACGCACATTACGTAATGTAAGCGTTCTTGACGACTTCAAAAACAACCCGTTTATAACTATATCAAATCATGCTTACGGACATATTGACGGAATTGCACTGATTGAAGCAGTAGGCAGTAGATTCAGTGATTACAAAATGATGGTTAACTATATATTAGGGCTCATTGACACGATGTCGGAGAACTTTATCACAGTTAACCCATTAAAGGACAACGAAAAGAACGAAGTAACCTACTCAGGAATAAGAGAAAGCATTGCGCACCTTAGAGACGGACACCCAATGGGTTTTTTTCCTGCAGGTGCAATTTCAAATCTCAAGCTCAAGAAAGGTCGTTTTGTTATTGAAGACAGAGAATGGCAGCCTGCTGTTCTTAAAATAATTTCCAAATTTAATGTGCCCGTTATACCAATACATGTTTCCGGCAGAAACAGTATGTCTTACTATATTTCCAGAATTTTTGGATGGCAGGTAAGAACAATGAGGTTATGCCACGAACTTTACAACAAAAAGGGTAAGGAGATGATACTTACGTTTGGAGACCCCATAATGCCCGAAGAATTTACTTTATTCAAAGATGACACCAAACGATTAGGAGAATTTCTTAAAGAGAAAACATATGCTTTGGATAAAAAGCAAATAAATTCTTATCTTTGAGATATTATAATCAATAAAGTAAAATATGGCAAAGCAATCAATACAACAGGTTAAACAACGTTTTGAGATCATTGGCACATCCCCTGAGCTGGATCGGGCAATTGATATAGCTTTGCAGGTGGCACCAACCGATCTGTCTGTTCTGATTACAGGTGAAAGTGGTGCAGGCAAGGAGAATTTCCCTCAGATAATTCATCAATACAGCAAAAGAAAACATGGTCCGTACTTCGCAATTAACTGTGGCTCTATTCCTGAAGGGACTATAGACTCTGAACTTTTTGGACATGAGAAAGGCTCATTTACAGGAGCTACAGGAACCCGAAAGGGATATTTTGAGGTTGCTGATGGTGGAACACTTTTTCTGGATGAAGCAGGTGAACTTCCGCTCTCAACTCAGGCAAGACTACTTCGTGTTCTTGAAAGTGGTGAGTTTATAAAAGTTGGATCTTCAAAGGTTGAGAAGAGTGATGTTCGGGTAGTAGCAGCAACAAATCTTGATTTGGTAAAGGCTGTAGAAAAAGGACGATTTCGTGAGGATCTGTATTACCGCTTAAATACTGTGCCAATCAGAATCCCTCCTCTGCGTGACAGAAAAGGGGATATTCCACTGCTTTTCAGAAGATTTGCAAGCGATTGTGCAGAAAAGTACATGATGCCTTCAATTAATCTGACAGATGATGCAGTTGAGTTGCTAAAAAACTACAGATGGCCCGGTAATGTCCGTCAGCTTAAAAATATAACTGAACAGATATCAATAATTGAAAGGGAGCGATTAATAACTTCAGATGTACTAAGGAAGTATTTACCTGATCATGAAGTTGGCATGCTTCCTGTTTCAGTATCTAAAATTCATGAAACAGAGCAAAAAACTTTTGCTAATGAGAGGGAGATACTATATCAGGTTCTTTTTGATATGAAAAAGGATATATCAGATTTGAAGCAGGTGGTTAATGACATTATTGAGGACTCAGATAGCCCCAGCAGACCTCAGGTTCCGGTTAAATATGAACACTACCCAAGTAAAATTGCAATTGACGAGCCGGTAGATCACAATCATAACATTCAGGATGCTACGGAATTTGAAGAGAGTACCCTTTCGATAAGTGAAGTGGAGAGAGAAATGATTGAAAAAGCTCTTGAAAGGCATAATGGAAAAAGGAAGTTGGCGGCCAATGATTTAGGTATTTCTGAACGAACGCTCTATAGAAAAATTAAGGAGTACGAACTATAACTGTGTACTTAACAAATAAACCATTAAGAGTAAATGAATCGTATAAAGCAGTCTATTATAATCTTGTCAATCCTGCTTATAGCCGGATCCTGCCGTGTGTCTTACTCATTTAGAACGGCCTCTATTGATTATGATTTAACCAAGACTCTCCAGATAGGGCATTTTGTGAATCAGGCTCCTCTTGTATATCCCCCTCTTGAACAGCGTTTCAATGAAGCTATGGCAGACATGTTTACGCGTAATACCCGACTTCAGCTTGTTCAGCAAAACGGAGATATGGAAATTGAGGGTGAGATTGTTGGTTACCAGCTTACTCCTCTGGCAGTTCAGGAAGATGCGTTTGCCTCAGAAACAAGATTAACTATGACTGTGAGGATGCGTTTCAGAAATAATAAAACAGATGCTCCTGATAAAGAGGAAACTATTTCGGCTAATCGCACATTTTCAAGTAATACTGTATTTGATTCAGTTCAGGATGAGCTTATCAGGCAGCTTACAGATGAAATTGTTGATCAAATATTTAATTCTACAATGGCAGACTGGTAAAGGATAATGAGAAAGGAAGATCTATATAACTTACTGGAAGGCAACAATTCACTTAATAACTTTACTCAGGAAAAACTTCATGAGCTGTTATCGGAATACCCTTATTTTGAAACGGCCAGACTTCTCTATACCAAGAACCTGCAATTGACTGATAGCGACAGATATGCAGATGAACTTGGCAAAAGTGCAGTTTTATGTGCAGACAGGAAAAAACTATTTTACCTGTTGTATCCTGAAAAATTTCATGAATTTTTCGAGGTTTCGAGTGAAGATATAGATGAAGAAAACAGGACTGATGAAATAATAAACTCTTACTTTAATAGCTTTGAAGTTAGTGAGAATGATTCTTCAATAGATGAAACGGGATTAAGCATAGTTTCGACAGACTATTTTACTTACCTTGAGAAGCTGGGAACAGAAAGTGCAGCCGAAGAAACAAATGTTAAACCTTTTCAGCATCAGGATATAATTGATGCATTTATTG
>CAZYNA010000056.1:6313-9299 GCA_964648775.1 uncultured Proteiniphilum sp.
GAAGAAACAAATGTTAAACCTTTTCAGCATCAGGATATAATTGATGCATTTATTGAAAAAAACGAGAATGAGTCATTTCATAGACAGCCTTTCCACAATATCGGTGGCAGCAGTAAGAAACCAGTAACGGCAGAGCGTGAAGAAAAAGATGAGGACAATGATAGCAATGAGTTTCTTACAGAGACACTTGCTAATATATATATAAAACAGAAGAAATATGAACAGGCGCTTACAATAATTAAAAGATTAAGTTTGAATTTTCCAAAAAAAAGTGCTTACTTTGCGGACCAAATTCGTTTCTTGGAATTTTTGATAATAAATGACAAAAAATAATTAAATATAAACTATGTATATTTTTATCACCATTATTATTCTGCTTGCATCATTACTGATGATTTTTGCCGTACTAATTCAAAAATCAAAGGGTGGTGGTTTAGCAAGTGGTTTTTCTTCATCTAACCAGATTATGGGTGTACGTAAAACTACAGATTTCCTGGAGAAGTTTACATGGACTTTAGCTGGAATAATGATAGTTCTTAGCATACTTACTGCAAAATACACTGCTTCATACTCTAATCAGCCACAATCTCAGATTGAAATTGAACAACCAGCTCCTCTTGCTCCAACAACTGCACCGGATGTAACTCCGGGAATGCCGATTCCGCAAACTCCTGTACAACCTGCACCGGAAGCAGAAGTACCTTCAGAATAGGTATAATATGAAAAGGTGGTGCCTGTTATTAATGTTGCTTCTTCCAATATTGGCAGAAGCACAGATTTCGTATACACCAAGTGAGAGAAACAGTGGCACAGAATCTTCTATTATCGACAAAAGCAAACTTCGTTTTGGCGCCAGTCTCGGAATGTCTTTTAGTCGCAATTACACATACCTTGGTGTAGGTCCGCAAGCAGGATACCAATTCAATCAATATTTTATGGCAGGAACAGGAGTGAAATATTATTACTCCAAAGTTCGTCTTTCTGATTATGAGAACAGAAATCACCTACTTGGATTAAATGTTTTTGGATATGCCTATCCGGTACGATTTTTTACAATATTTACTCAACCTGAATTGAATTACATATGGACAAGCCAAACTTTAGCTTCAGGTGATAAATTTACCAGTGAAGGTTTTGTTCCATCATTAATTGTGGGTGCCGGATTCAGATTGGGATATTCTCACATTACAGTTAATTACGATTTGATACAACACTCCAACTCTCCACACCCCGAAGGATTTTATCTGGGTGTTTCAGCATTCTTTTAGCGGAAAATTATATCGCGAACTATCTGCATCTCTGCATATTCATTTATTTTGTCAATCAACCCTTCTTTGCTCATCATCAGTTCGGCACGCAGTACGGAGGAGCTTAGATGCACATAGAGTGTATTGCGCCTGAAATAAACACTCTTTGTGTATTTAGAAACGCCTTCGCCAAGAACTTCATACCAGGCTTTGACTGCCCGATGCTCAGCCAGCTTAATCCTTAGTGTGGAATGATCATCCAAAAACTCAGACATTACTTCAGACAAGGGTTGAATGTTTTTTTTCTTCATGACACAAGATTTATTTCACCATCAATAACTGAAAAAATATGCGAGTTGTTGTTTACCCTGTCGAGAATCCTGTCGAGCGACTCTCTATTGGTGTCAGACAGGAATATTTGTCCGAAACCGGAACCCGACACGAGCTTTACAATCTCTTCAACCCTTTTAGTATCCAAACGGTCAAAGATATCATCCAGAAGAAGTATAGGTGTTGTGTCACCTGTCTCTTTCAGATAATTAAATTCTGCAAGTTTAAGTGACACAAAAAATGTTTTATTTTGCCCCTGTGATCCTACTTTCTTTATCGGAAATCCATCCAGCAACATCTCAAGCTCGTCGCGATGAATGCCAACTGTACTATGCCCGATAGCTATGTCTCTGGTCCGGTTCATCTTAATCAACTCACTAAACCCTTCCTCATTTAACTGAGAGACATAATTAAATGACACCTTTTCTGCAGACTGACTGATTCGGGAATAAAACTTATTGAAAATGGGAGTCAGATTATTTATAAACTCCCTTCGTTTGCGGTGTATAAGAGTGCCGTCCTCAACCATCTGATCCTCCCATAGTTCCAGTAGAGTAAAGTCTGTATTCTCAAACTCATTCTTAAGCAGTACATTTCTTTGCTGGAGAGATTTATTATACCTTACCAGAGAACGTAAATATTCTTTATCGAACTGTGAAATGGCAATATCCATAAACCTACGTCTTACTTCACTGCCCGCAATTATAAGGTCAACATCAGAAGGGGCAATCATAACCAGAGGTATTAACCCGATATGATCAGATAGTCGCTCATACTCCTTCTTATTGCGTTTAAACTGCTTCTTTTGCCTTCTTCTTATACCACTATAAACCTCCTCCTGAGTTGCATCTTCGAAAAGATATTTACCCTGAAGCATGCATACATCCGTATCATGTTTAATAATTTGCGAATCAATAGGATTTGTATAGCTTTTACAGAATGACAGGTAGTAAATTGCATCAAGAAGGTTGGTTTTACCCATTCCGTTATTGCCTATAAAGCAATTGATCTTTGATGAAAAACCAAGTTCGGCCTGAGTAATATTCTTATAATTTATTATAGATATATCTGTTAAGATCATTCAGTTTTATTCCTTAATTTTTAAGTTACAGTTTTTGGTATGAAATAAGTTAGCTGCAAATTCTGAGCATTTCTCAATCTTCTGCAATAAGTAAGCTTTGAAGATCCTCCGGAGTTATATTCAGCTTCAATCTTCCTTCTGAAGCGAAAGAGATTCTTCCCCTTTCTTCTGAAACTATAATAACCTTTGCATCTGTTTCCTGCGATATTCCCAGACCTGCTCTATGCCTTAAGCCAAGATGGGCGGGTATATTGGGGTTTTGAGAAATTGGTAAAATACAACCTGCAGCTTTAATCTTATCACCAACAATTATCATTGCACCATCATG
>CAZYNA010000056.1:9399-15683 GCA_964648775.1 uncultured Proteiniphilum sp.
CTCACAAACTGATCTAATATTGAGCCCAGTAACACCATATTGAATACTCGGGATACGAGAATCCAGATTACCAGAAAGACTAAAATACCGATAAACAGCGGACGTAGTCCGGATATCTTTACCAGCCTGAAAAGATAGAACAGGAGCAGGGCAACCAGTACTACATCTATGAAATCTTTTATGCCAAAATGAGAGAACATATTATCTATTTATCAAACTCTTGTATCTTACTTATAACCTTTACACACTCAACAGCCTCTTTTACATCGTGGACCCTTAATATGCTGGCACCGGACAACAGTGCTACGGTATTAAGTGAGGTGGTTCCGTTCAGGCTCTCCTCAGGAGTTGAATCAAGTAGCTTGTATATCATCGACTTTCGGGATATACCCACCAAAAGAGGTTCATCAAAGATATGAAAATATTTCAAAAAAGCCATTAATTCATAGTTTTGAGACAGGGTCTTACTAAATCCGAAACCGGGGTCAATAATTACATCATTAACACCGAGATGATCGAGCTTTGCTTTTTTTTCTGAAAACCAATATAGAATATCCTGAATAAAATCATCGTAACCGGTAAATTTCTGCATAGTTTGCGGGGTACCACGCATATGCATTAATATATACGGAACATTTAGACGGGCAACTGTTTCAAACATATCATCGTCAATCTGTCCTCCGGATATATCGTTGATTATATTTACCCCATACTCTTCAACTGCCATTTTTGCGTTTTCGGAATAAAAAGTATCAACCGATAAAATTGAATCAGGCAATTCACTTCGTATCAACTTAAGTGCCGGTAAAAGCCTATCAGACTCCTCTTCAGCAGAAAGGAATTTTGAAGAAGGTGTAGTTGATTGAGCACCTATATCGATTATTGTACCTCCCTGATTGATAATCTGGCGACAGCGTTCAACAATTTCGTTATCAGTCTGTTTTCTGCTTTTTGAATAAAATGAGTCGGGCGTAACATTCACAATTCCCATCACCAAAGGAGATGACAGATCTATCAGTTCACCATTTATATTAATTGTTTTTTTCATAATACCGAATTTGGGTCAGGATCAGGATAATCGACTGTGAAATGCAGCCCCCTACTCTCTTTTCTTTCCATAGCCTGTTTTATTACCATATAACCGACTTTAATAATATTCCTAAGCTCACATATATCACGTGAAACTACTGACCTTTGAAACAGATTCTCTGTTTCCCGAAACAAAATATTTAGTCTGTTCATTGCTCTTTGAAGTCTGAGGTCGGATCTTACAATTCCGACATAGGAGGACATAATTTGCCCGACCTCCTTGTAGCTCTGGGTTATAAGCACCATCTCCTCCGGCGATGTTACTCCCTCAGCGTTCCATTCGGGTATATCTTCCTGATACAAATAATTATTGACAAGTGGTATAGAATGTTTTGCCGATGCATCAGCAAATACAACAGCCTCTATAAGTGAATTTGACGCTAACCTGTTGGCACCATGAAGTCCGGTACAGGCACATTCTCCATTGGCATAAAGCCTGCCGATGCTTGTTGATCCATTTAAATCTACAGTAATTCCACCGCATAAATAGTGAGCAGCGGGTGCAACAGGTATCATTTCTTTAGTTATATCGATTCCGAATGAAAGACACTTCTCGTAAATTGTGGGGAAATGATTTTTTATCTCCTCACTATCTTTAAAAGTAACATCAAGAAAAACATAATCATCACCTCTCTCCTTCATCTCTGAATCTATTGCACGAGCAACTATATCACGAGGTGCAAGTGAACCACGTTTATCATACTTATGCATAAACTCATTACCGTCGATGGTTTTAAGAACGCCTCCAAACCCTCTCATAGCCTCAGTTATGAGAAAGGAAGGTCTCGCTCCCGGGTGATAAAGAGCGGTTGGGTGAAATTGTATAAACTCCATACCTTTAATTTCACCTTTTGCACGAGCAACCATTGCAACACCATCGCCTGTAGCAACATCCGGATTAGTAGTTGTCTGATAAACAGAGCCAATACCACCGGTTGCCATCATTGTTACTTTTGAGAGAAAAGTGTCAATTTCATTGGTATCCTGATTTAATATGTATGCTCCGTAACACTCAATTTCAGGAGTATGTCTGGTTACAATCTCTCCTAAATGGTGCTGGGTAAGAACCTCAATTGCAAAATGATTATCAAATACATCAATATTCTGATGACTACGGATTGCCTCTATCAGGCTAATCTGTATCTCCGCACCTGTATTATCCTTATGATGCAGTATTCTGAATTCTGAATGCCCGCCTTCGCGATGCAAATCAAAATTACCCTGATCATCCTTATCAAAATCAACACCCCAGTTGATGAGTTCACTTATCTGCTTAGGAGCTTCACGCACAACCTTCTCAACCACTTCTCTTTTACACAGTCCGCTGCCGGCATCAAGAGTATCAGCTATATGCTTTTCAAAATTGTCCCAGGGGTTTGTAACAGAGGCAATACCCCCCTGTGCGTAAAAAGTATTTGCATCTTCAAGTTGATTTTTTGCTATAATTGCCACCTTGCCATAAGGGGCAACCTTTAAAGCATAACTCATACCGGCTATGCCCGAACCAATTACCAAAAAATCATATTTATAAGCCATTTTTCCAATTTTCAGAATCAAGTCGCAAATTTAATCCATTTATTTGTATATTTGTAACGATTCATTATCACTAATTCATTCACTTAACACCAAATAAAATAATCAGATGAAAAACTTTACTAAAATTCTGCTTTATTTGTGCCTTCTACCTGCAATGAATTTATTTTCCGGAAATATTGAGCAGCAGCCGGAATCGACATATGTATTGAGGGGAAGAGTACTTGGAAGTGACACCAATCAGCCATTGGCAAACGCAAGTGTAACTGTAGAGCAAGTGAATGTTTCTACAATTACTAACCAGGATGGATATTTTTCACTAAGGGTTCCTGCATCAAGCCGTAATTCGCAAGTAGTTATTCGATATTTAGGTTACAGCAACCGGGTAATACCTGTTGTAACGTTAATAGACAGCCCTAACGACCATATAGTTATGCTTCCATCGCCAATTGAGCTGAGTGAAGTTCAGGTTGTTTCGGGAGACGGAACTCACCTGGTTCAGGAGGCTTTGCGCAGAATACCCGATAATTTCTCTTCTGACCCCAACATGATGGTTGCTTTTTATCGTGAATCTATTAAAAAGGGGTCAAGATATATATCACTTGTTGAAACTGTTCTGGATGTTTACAAAGCTTCGTACAGGTCGTATAATGCAGATCAGGCAAGAATTTATATTGGCAGAAAAGCGACAGATATTAGTCCCCGCGACACAGTTTTAATGAAATTTCAAGGAGGGATTAGCGATGCGCTCCTACTTGATATAGCCAAGAATCCCGAAATTGTTTTTGGAACTAGCGGTGCAGAATACTCATTTCACATTGAAGGACTAATCAGTATAAATAACGAACCGCACTATCAAATTACTTTTACACCAATACCCGGCACAAAAGAAATACTGTTTAGAGGCACCATTTTTCTGGAAGCAGAGTCGTTGGCTTTTGCCAGAATGGAGTTTAATATGAACGTTGAAGACAGGAAAGATGCTTCAAATATTTTCATTAGACGAAAGCCATCAAAAATGAGAGTTGAAGTTGATCATGCCAGATATATTGTAAACTTTATTGAAGATGATGGCAAGTGGTATTTTAATTATAGCAGCACTGATGTTGAATTTCGTGTGAGATGGACCAACAGGTTTTTCGGCTTGTTTGCCACAACCTATGCAATTGGATCTGAGATAGCTGTAACAGACAGATATGACGATAATGTGGAGAGGTTTCCACGCAAAGACAGAATAAGGTCTACAGATGTAATAGCTGAAAGAGTGGAACACTTCCTTGATCCGGATTTTTGGGGAGAATATAACGTAATTGAACCGGATCAGGAAATTAATGACGCAATTAAGAGATTGAGTGGCAGACTCCAAAGGCGTGACAACCAGACAGAGTAAGATTATACCTCAATTATTAAAAACAGCTGATTTAAAGTGGAATAAATTCACTGATCTGTTTGGTTTTAAAAATTTTAGGTGTATCTTTGCATCCCAAAAGTTTTTTTAAACATTATATAAGAAAATATGTATTTAGATTCTACTAAGAAAGAAGAAATCTTTGCTAAGCACGGAAAGTCTAACACTGATACTGGCTCACCTGAAGCGCAGATTGCATTGTTTTCATACCGTATTTCGCATTTGACTCAACATTTGAAGTCAAACAAAAAAGATTATAACACAGAAAGAGCACTGAGAGTTTTGGTTGGTAAGCGTCGTCGCTTGCTTGACTATCTGATTGAAAAAGATATCAACAGATATCGTTCAATCATTAAAGAATTAGGTATTAGAAAATAATACTATAATAAGAAACAGCTCAGAAAAGGAATTTGAAAAGAGGATAAATTAGAATGTTTATCCTCTTTTCTTTTAAGTTATCGCAAAACATTAAGAAGCAGCACATTACAGAGGCGTTGAATAATTTATCAGAAATTCAAATAAAAAAACATGTTTCAAAACTATGTTTTATAATATGTTTTTTTATTTTGCCATCTCAAAATAGTGCCATATCTTTGTATCGATAACCTAAAACAATCTTTTTTACCTTAATGCTGATATCACGTTAACCAATACAAAAGAGGCCTTCTCGTTCGAGGTGGCCTCTTTTTACGTTTTATAGCTTCGGGGATTTAAAATGTCAGAATTATCTGACTTGATTACGTTCATTTAACTATATTTGCAAAATATCATCAAGCTTCAATAAGTAAAATCAGATGAATATGAAAAAAAATATCACCATTATCGCTCTCTTAATTAGCTTATCACTCACAAATGCATATCCATGCACAACGGCAGTTATTTCCGGTAAAGCCTCTTCAGATGGAAGAAGTTATATCTGGAAACTTCGTGACACAGGCAGTCTGGAAAACATATATCGTTATTTTGATGATGGAAAATATAATTATATTGGATTGATGAACTCTAATGATCAGGAGGGCGAACATGTTTGGGGAGGTTCAAACAGTGTAGGATTTGCAATTATGAATAGTGCCTCATATAATGTAAATGAAGGTGATACAACCTCATTAATAGATATGGAAGGGGTATTTATGAAACTTGCATTGCAAACCTGCGCCACACTACAAGACCTTGAAAAGCTTCTGGATGAATACCCTAAACCACGGGGTATTGCAGCAAACTTTGGTGTAATTGACGCTAAAGGAGGGGCTGCTTACTATGAAGTTGATAACCAAACATGGGTTAAATTCGATGCTAATGAAGACCCAAAAGGATACATTATTCGTTCAAACTACTCAGAATCAGGCACAGAAGACGAAGGCTATGGATTTGTCAGACGCGATGCTGCAGAGAAAATATTCTCTGATGCAGTTAATGAGAACAAACTTAATTACGAGACTATCATTCAAGAATTTACTCGCAATTTCTATCATCCGGTATTTGGACTTGATTATCGTAAACTATATGAAACTTCAAATGCTGAATCGGATTTCATTGCATCTACCGACCTTATTACAAGATATAGTTCAGCCTCATCAATTATTGTTCAGGGAATAAAAAAAGGTGAATCAGCAGACATGAACACAATATGGGCTCAGGTTGGATTTCCAAGAACATGTATTGCAGTTCCACTCTGGGTTAGAGCAGGTGATAATCTGCCTCAAATTGTTAGTTATGATGAAGAAATTACAAACAGCAGGCTAAATAAATACGCAATGGAATGGAAAAAAGCTGCTTACCCGATTGAGCATAAAGAGAGAAATAACTATTTATTTGTACCTGCGCTTATCAACCCGGAACACACTGGATATATTCAACTAATTGAGCCTGTTGAAAAGGAAATATTTGCGTTAACTGAAGAAAAACTGACCATATGGCGCAATGAAAAGCCCAATCAAGCCGAAGTAGCTGCTTTATATGAAAAAATAAATAATAAAGTGGAGGAGCTTTATTTATCTAATTAAGGTTATTGACAGTGACCCCGGAGGGGACTGAAATATGAAAATTTGGCGATCTTGAAAAACCTTATAAGATAGCCAAAACCTATATTTATGAAATGTGTATCAGCTCATTAAGGACATTCTATTAATTGCATGAGGTTTCAATGGTTTTCATTTGCTTGCAAATAACTCGCCAATTACTCGCCAAAATTAAAAGATGTTTATATATTTGTAGTGTAATCAAAGTATAAATAATTATGGCGACTATTTATTTA
>CAZYNA010000057.1:0-15319 GCA_964648775.1 uncultured Proteiniphilum sp.
TCTTTTCAACAGGTATCCAGTCCAGATCCATTTCATCAAGAACAACGTTTAATGTTTTTACTGCTCTTTTAAGGTATGAGGTATAAGCTTTTTCAAATTGAAACCCCTCTTTCTTTAAATATTTACCGGCTTTGTGAGCTTCTTCAACTCCCTTTTCAGTTAAATCAACGTCTGTCCAGCCTGTAAACCGGTTCTCCTTGTTCCATACGCTTTCGCCGTGGCGAATTAAAACTACTTTTTTCATACGTTATTCAGTTTATTATATTGATGTTTAATTCTATCTAATTATTATCTATATGACTGAGTCATTACAAAACTACATAAAATTTGTCAATTATCTTATCCATTTGCAACATGATTGATATTTCTGTTTTCTTCCATACGTTTTAGTTGGCGCAATTGGTAAGTAAGCAGAAAGAATGATAATGTAAATGCCAGTATGTCAGAAACAGGCATTGCAATCCATAGTCCGTCCAGTCCAAAATGTCGGGGAAGAATTAGAATACCCGGAACAAGAAATATTAATTGTCTGCTCAGACTTTGAATTATTGATTTGGCCGCAAATCCTATACTCTGAAAGAAGCTGGACGATACAATCTGGAACCCGACAAGGGGAAGCACGCTGACTGCAATTCTGATTCCTCTTTCTGTAATGCCCAGGAGCTCGGTATCTGTAGTAAAAGCAGACGCAAATACTCTTGGAAAGAATAGGCCGGTTAATGCTCCTGCGACTGTTATTATTGTAGCTACTTTTAACGAATACATAAGTGTTTCACGAACCCTGTTGTAGTTACCTGCACCGTAGTTGTAGCCAATAATAGGTTGTGTGCCCTGATTCAATCCCATAATTATCATAAGGAAAATCATTAATACAGTATTGATAATACCATAGGCACCAACGGCAAGGTCGCCTCCATATCTTATAAGTGATGTATTCATCAACACAGCTACTCCCGAAGCAGCAACCTGCATACTGAACGGAGACATTCCTATTGAAATTATTGCGGCAATAATCTTTTTATCGAGTCTTATATACTTTAATTTTAGTCGGATTAAACTGTTTGGCTGAAAAAAGTGATGCATTACGAAAAGCATCCCTATAAACATTGAAACAACTGTAGCCCAGGCAACTCCCTTTATTCCCATATCAAATCCATAGAGGAAAATGGGTGTTAGAATAACACTGAATACAGCACCGATAAGCATTGTTGTCATCGCCTTCTTCGGGTATCCTGATGCGCGCATCATTGCGTTGAAGTTGTAGGTAAGACTAACGAAAACATTACCAAGAAGAACAATCTTCATGTAGTCGTAAGCGTAGGGCAATGTTAAATCGCTCGCTCCAAATGCTCTTAATATCGGTTCGAGGTAAATAACAATAAGAGTGATGAATACAGCATTTAATAAAATAGTTAGCAAAAGCGAGTTGCCAAGTATCTTTTCGGATGTTTCTTTATCTCTTTTCCCTAAACTTATCGATATTCGCGCTGAAGCACCTGCTCCAACAAGCATTCCTAATGAAGACGTGAGATTCATTACCGGGAATGTAATGGCTAAACCAGATATGGCTAAAGCCCCAACTCCCTGGCCTATAAAGATTCGGCCAATAACGTTGTACATAGCAGTAACAACTGTGCCTATAATACCAGGCAGCGCATACTCCCAGACAATTTTACTTATTTTTTTTGTCTGGAAATCTATTTCTTTTTTTGTTTGCAATTCCTAAATTTAATAACCTAATTTCTGATTCTTGCAAATTTACACAATTATATTCATTCAAGAGACTTTTTCACCTTATTTAGGCATTACTATTTGCGCCTCGTTTTAATTGTTTTTACATTTGGGGTTTTAAACCTGACTAATATGTTAAATTCAGAACAGCTACTCCACTATATTTGGAAGTTTAAACTCTTTCCCGCCGATTCTTTGGTTACAAGTGATGGTGTGAAAATTGAGGTTATAGATCCGGGCACTCATAACGATAATGCCGGTCCCGATTTCTTTAACTCTAAAATAAAGGCCGAGGGTAAAGTGTGGGCAGGCAATGTTGAAATTCACAACTCCTCAGGCGAGTGGGTTCAACATGGTCACGATAAAGACAAATCATATAATTCTGTAATTCTTCATGTTGCAGTTGATGTTGACATGGAGATAAGGAATGAAATGGGGCGAAAAATCCCTCAGTGCAAAATAACTGTGCCTGAAAAGTTGAAAAAGAATGCTGATTATTTAATATCGAGTAAATGCAACGTGCCATGTAAAAGTTCTTTGTACGCGCTGCCACGGCCAATGTTAAACTCATGGACAGATACTTTGGCAATTGAACGGCTGGAAAGGAAAAGTAATGATATCTTTGCTCATCTAAAACGTTTTGATAACTCGTGGGATGAGGTGTTTTATGTAATGCTTTCGAGAAATTTTGGCTTTGGAATAAACTCCGATGAGTTTGAGAGATTAGCCCTGTCCCTTCCCCTCAAATATATTTTGAAGCACAGAGATGATATTTTCCAGATTGAAGCAATGATGTTTGGTCAGGCCGGCCAGCTCAATCAAGAGATTAAATCTGTGGAAGACAATGACGACAATAGTTATTATACTAAACTTCGCACAGAGTATCTTTTTCTGAAAGGCAAATATGGTTTAAAGAGCATGGACAGCTACCTTTTCAAGAAAATGAGAATCCGTCCGAGCTCATTTCCTGAAGTAAGAATTGCTCAGCTTGCTGCCTTGTTGCATAAATGGGGGCGACTGTTCTCAAAGATTATTAAGGAAGAGAATTACAAAGAGATAATTCCATATTTCAAGGTGGCGCCATCTGAGTTCTGGAATACGCATAGTTCTCTTTTAAACAAATCTGTTAATAGTGTGAAAATCCTTGGCAACTCATCGCTGGATATAATAATGATTAACTCAGTAGCCCCAACTCTTTTTGCATTTGGATTAAAGACCGGAAATGATGAATACTGCAAAAGAGCGCTAAATGTTTTAGAAACTATCAGACCCGAGAATAACAGTATTGTAAGGGAATTTAAAGAGGGAGGAATTGTTCCGAAAAATGCTTTTGAGTCGCAGGCACTCATTCAACTCAGAAGAGAATATTGTGATAAAAGAAAATGTCTTTATTGCCGGATCGGGTTCAGACTGCTTACAACATCACTTTCTTAACTTGCTGTATGTATGGCAACTGGTAAATTTAACCATTTCATACATCTGCAATTCACAATATATTGTAATCTGTTCAATGCTTATCGAAAATAGTTGTACTTTTGTTAGTTATAAAAGCATTCTTCTTCAAAATAATTTATGCTGAATAAGATTTTAACAGTAATAACCACACTCTTTCTGTCATTGCTTTTTGTAGTGATGATACACTCATGTGCGAATATGGCAGCCCCTACCGGTGGTGCTTATGATGTTGATCCTCCCGTTGTTGTGAGAGCAAATCCGGATTTTAATTCTCTAAATGTAAAGCCTGCAAGAATTGAAATTGAGTTTGATGAAAATATAAAAATAGAGAGCCCCAGTGAAAAGGTTATAATTACACCTCCTCAAAAGAATATGCCTGTAATACGTGCAATGGGTAGAAGAGCTGTTGTGGATTTAAATGATGAGTTATTAGAAAACACAACCTATACAATCGATTTTACAGATGCAATTGTTGATAATAATGAGTCTAACCCTCTTGAGAATTTTGTTTACTCATTTTCAACAGGAGATCAGTTAGATACATTGTCTATTGCTGGCAAGGTGCTAAATGCAGAGGACCTGGAGCCAATAACCGGTTTTTATGTAGGAATTCACTCATTGCATGATGATACTGCCTTCACAAATATTCCATTCGAGAGAATTTCAAGAACCAACTCAAAAGGGGAGTTCATTGTTCGCGGAATGGCGCCCGGTAAATACAGAGTGTTTGCTCTTAATGACCTGAACAGAGATTACAGATATGACAATCCGCAAGAGGATATTGCTTTTCTCGACTCACTAGTTTCTCCATATACTATGAGAGATGTTCGTCAGGATACAATTTTTGTTGATAGCGTAACCGTTGATACAATCTATAAAGTTGAATATACCCGCTTTCTGCCTGATGATTTAGTGTTGCGCTCATTTATCTCTGATTTTCAAAGACAATTTTTGCAGAGGAGCGAGCGCCCCGAAGAGCATATTATTAATATAGTTTTCGGAGCTCCAACAAGTGAGCCTACATTTATACTACTGAATCCGGAATATGAAGGCAACGACTGGTATGTTGCTGAGCGTAATCTAACAAACGATACATTGAAGTTGTGGATTACAGATTCTCTTGTGTTTAAAGAGGATTCAATTAGGCTAAAGATAAACTATATTGCAACAGACACACTCAATCAGAATTACATTGCAACAGATACTCTCAGATTAAATTACAGACGCCCCGCACAGCGCGCCTCCAGAGGTGATAAAGAAGAGGAGAAAAAAGAGGAGGAGCAGCAAATTGCCGGTAATGATAGCTTGAACTTGGTGGTTGATACCATTCCGCAGCCCGAACGTTTTATGAATATTCAGAATAATGTTCAGACAACTTTTGAGCTTTTTAATCCTATTCGTTTAGAGTTTGAGTATCCGGTTGTTGAGTTCGATTCATCTTATGTGCATCTTTCAATTGAAATTGACTCAATCTATGAGCCTGTCCCGTTTCGATTTGAAGCCGACTCTCTGAATCCCAGAAAGTACGTACTAAGACCCAGCTGGGAACCGGGGGGCAAATATAAGATGTCAATAGACTCTGCTACAGTATTTAGCATATATGGGTTGTGGAACAACAAGTATGAACAATCCTTCAGTGTTAAGCCATTAGATCAGTATGGAAATCTTCAGATAACAATTTCAGGATTGCCGGAAGGAAAGCAAGTATTTGTGCAGCTGTTGGATACATCAGATAAACCTTTTAGAAAAAGCTTTGTCAAAGATGGCGTGGTTAGATTTCAAGACCTGCCTCCGGGAGATGTTTATGCCCGACTTATTATTGATGAAAACGAAGATGGTGTATGGACAACAGGCAACTACGAAGAGCTGCGGCAACCGGAAGAGGTGTTTTATTATCCGGGTAAATTTATTATTCGTGCTTACTCAGACCATATAGAGCAATGGAATATAAGGGAAAGAACACTGATAAAACAGAAGCCGCTTGATATTACAATTAACAAACCGGAGGAGAGGAAAAGAAGAGATCCTAATCTGGAGAGGCAACAGCAACAGCAGCAACAGCAGCGCCAAAGCTCGCCATTCTCCGGTATGGGTGGAGGCTTAGGCGGAGGTATTGGTACTATGAGATAATAGCTGCTCTAACTTAAGAATATAATTATGAGTAAAAAAACTACAAATTTCATTTTAATACTGCTTCTTTTTATTGCATCCCAAACAGTTAGTGCTCAATGCACTATCTCAAATCATGCTTTTGCAAGCGGTGAAGATATCAAGTATGATCTTTACTTTAACTTCGGGATATTTAATGCACGTGCCGGAAGCGGGTCATTAACAGTTACAGAATCAAACTATAGAGGCAAAAACTCTCTCAAAACCGTTATGCTTCTCAATACATCGGGTTTAGCAAGAAGTATATATACGATAAACGATACGTTAACATCTTATGTAGATATGCAAATGCGACCTCTGTTATTTACAAAAGAAGCTCATGAAGGTAAGGATTATACTATTGAGCGACAGTCATTCACATACGATGAAGACGAAATAAATATTCGTACAATAAGACATTTCAACGGTGCTGAAAGTTTTGATGAAGTGATAACAACAAAGGAGTGCACATACGACTATCTATCAGTGCTTTCATTAATCCGTAATCTGGATTATAGCGGTATGCAGCCGGGCGACAGAAAATATATACAGTTTATCTCCGGTAAAAGAGCTGTAAACATGTATGTTAATTATCAGGGTGTATCTTCTGTTAAGGCTAATGATGGAAAAACTTATGAGGTAATAGATATTTCCATGACAATTCATGATGATGCATTCACAAACCAGAAAGATGCACTCAGGGCATCACTAACAAATGATAGAAACCGAATCCCCGTAGTGATAGATACCAACCTTAAAATTGGCTCTGTTCGAGCAGTAATGAAAAGTGTATCAGGTGTAAGGAATTAATAAACCAACCTTAATTAAAGAAATAAATCTTTAAATATAGATTAAAATATTTAAAAATTATCCGAAAAGGACTTATCTTTGTTTTTTGTAAAGTGAAATAAGAAAGATATGTCAATGCAGACACATTCAAGTAAAATTCCTGAACCTGCTCTTAGAAGGCTTCCCTGGTACTTAGCTTATGTAAAGCTACTTAAGAGTCAGGGTGAAAAGTATGTTTCCTCAACTCAAATTGCAAAGAAAATAGATGTCTCCGCATCTCAAATTGCAAAAGATCTCTCATATGTTAATATTAGCGGTAAAACCAGAGTAGGATACGATATCGATGAACTTATTGATGTTCTTGATACATTCCTGGGGTTCAAAGTAATACATAAAGCAGTAGTATTTGGAGTGGGAAGCTTGGGTGCAGCCCTTTTATCAGACTCGGGACTTGAGCAATACGGATTAAAAATTATTGCAGGCTTTGATATTGACAGGTCGGTAGTTAACAGTAAGATATTTGAAATACCCGTTTACCACACAGATGATTTTATTGAGTTGAATAAAGAATTTAAAGCTGAAATTGGCGTGCTCACCGTGCCTTCGGGAGTGGCTCAAGAGGTGTCAAATTATATGATAAGCGGCGGAATTAAAGCAGTCTGGAACTTTACTCCATTCAGAATACGTGTGCCGGAAGGCATAGTGCTGCAAAACACCTCATTGTATGCACATCTGGCAGTAATGTTTAATCGCCTCGACCCATGAAGATTTTTGCAATAGGTCTGAATTACCCTTCTCACAATAAAGAGATGAAAAGGTCGTTTGTTAGTGAGGAGCCCGTTCTTTTTATGAAACCGGATACATCACTGCTGAAAAACGGTAAGCCTTTTCTGCTACCCGATTTTTCAGATGAAATTCATTATGAAACAGAGATAGTAGTAAAAATAAACAGGCTTGGCAAAAGTATCGGAGAACGATTTGCTCACCGTTATTATAATGAAATAACGGTTGGTATAGACTTCACGGCAAGAGACCTGCAAATGAAACAGAAAGAGTTGGGGTTGCCCTGGGAGATATCCAAAGCTTTCGATAATTCAGCAGCAATTGGTGAGTTTATATCAAAAGATGACATAGATGATGCAAACAGTTTAGGTTTTCATCTTAATATAAATAATAAAACTGTTCAAAAAGGAAATACAAAGGATATGATTTACTCAGTGGACAGAATTATTTCTTATATTAGCAGATTCTTTACTCTTAAAATTGGTGATCTAGTATTTACAGGCACACCCGCAGGAGTAGGGCCTGTTGCAATAGGCGACCATCTACAAGGATATATAGGAGAAAGAAAACTGCTTGATTTCCATATAAAATAGTGTTTAACATGTAATAATTATTAAATGGCATGTACAAACAAATAGCAACAATTCTGCTTTTCACTTTTCTTGCAATCCTACCCCAATCAATAAACGCACAGGAGCAGGAGTATAATCCGATTTTAACAGCTATGCCATCGGTAAATATTGCTCCCGATGCAAGAGGAGGAGGCATGGGTGATATTGGTGCAGCAACAATGCCCGATGTTTATTCGCAGCATTGGAATGCAGCAAAATACCCTTTTATAACAACAAACGGAGGCTTCGCTTTTTCATACACCCCATGGCTAAGTAATTTGGTAAGTGATATAAATCTGCTTTATGCTTCAGGTTTCTGGAAGTTTGGTAACAATAATCTTAATGCAATGAGCGCTTCAATTCGTTACTTCTCACTTGGGGATATTGATGTTGCAAACCTCGACGGAGAGTTCTGGCAGACGGTTACACCTCACGAAATGGCTCTTGATGTAGCATACTCCAGAAAATTAACCGAGACTTTCTCCGGTGCTGTAACGTTAAGATATTTGAGAGCCGACTATTCACTCGGCGATGATGAATCGACACCCGGAAATGCCGTTGCAGCTGACATTGCAGGGTATAATGAGTCGTATTTCTATATTGGTCGCTCCGAAGTCTTGTTAGGATTAGGTTTTAACCTGTCTAATATAGGAACAAAAATCTCTTATGATGGTGGAAATACTTCGATGTTTTTACCGGCAAATATGAGGGTAGGAACTTCACTTGGATATCCTATCGACAGAAAGAATACAATTTCACTCAGTCTCGATTTTAATAAATTACTCGTTCCAACTCCTCAATTACCAAAAGAAGGGGAGACAGATCAGGAGATGCAGGATAGAATCGACAGATACAATAATATATCCTCAATAGGTGGAGTATTTAAATCGTTTGGTGATGCGCCCGGCGGTTTTAGTGAGGAGTTGAAAGAAATTGCCTGGTCGCTTGGTGCTGAATATGTTTACGATAACCAGTTTTCTTTACGTGCGGGTTACTATAACGAAAATGAGTACAAAGGCAACCGCCGGTATGTTGCTTTTGGAGCAGGCTTCAGGCATAACGCCTTCCAGATAGATGCAGCATATCTTGTGTCCACAACACAGTCGAACCCGCTTGATCAGACTTTGCGTATATCGTTGGGTTTTGATATTGAGGGACTACGAAATTTAATGAATTAAGTATTTATGCAGATAAGGGTTGGCTTTGGTTATGATATGCATCGCCTTCAGGAGGGCAGGGAGCTTTGGATTGGTGGTATAAAGTTAGATTACCCTTTTGGGTTGTACGGTCACTCAGATGCGGATGTACTCATACATGCAATTTGCGATGCACTGCTTGGCGCCGCCAATCTTAGAGATATAGGCTACCAGTTTCCCGACACAGCAGATGAATATAAGAACATCGATAGCTCCATCTTATTAAGGCGAACGGTTGGTTTGCTTCTGGAAAAAGGGTATGAGATAGGGAATATCGACTCAACCATATGTGCAGAAAAACCGAAATTGAATCCCCATATACCTGAGATGCAGAAAAGACTTGCTGAGGTTATGAGCATCAATACAGATCAGATTTCAATAAAAGCCACCACTTCAGAAAAGATGGGATTCGTTGGTCGCGAAGAGGGCATAACCGCCTATGCAGTAGTACTTATTCAAAAAAAGTAATATAAAATTATGAGCCTTTTCAGAAGATTGTTAAGGTTAAAGCAATCTAAAGGTCACGGTGTCCACTCACCTTTTGCCTTCGAACTAATAACCAATGTCCTTTATTCTCCCCATACTTACTATGCTCTTCATGATATTGACAGATTCCTTTGGGTAAATGAAGCCCTATTCAGAAGTAGGGGAATTGAGCCGGGAGGAGTTGTAAAATACAATCAAACATCATTTCGTCTTGTAAACCGATTTAAGCCGGAAAAAATTTTAGAGTTTAACTCAGGCATAGGGGTTAACAGCCTTTTTGTCTTAGCCCCCAACCCCAAAGCCCATATTACATTTGCAGAAGATACTATAAAGCAAATTGATGATGCTAAATACCTGCTTCAAAAATATTTTGAAGAGAAGCAAAACCTCAATTTTATCTCCTCAGACAATCTCATATCTGACAATACCTATGATGCGGTTATAATAAACTCAGGAGCTATAATGCCAAGTGTTAATCAGCTTTTAGAGCTAAGCAATGAGAGCACTTTCTGGATAGTTGACTCTATCAGATCGGGAGAGAGCAAACAATTATGGCTTAATATCGTTAATCATAAAAAGGTAAGTGTAACATTCGACATGAGTAATACCGGAGTTGCTTTTTTACATCCAACCTTTTATAAATCGCACTATTATATTTAATTACAAAACTTATATACTTGAAAATGAAAAAAAGTATTATATATACTAAAACTGGCGACAAAGGTACTACAGCTTTAGTTGGAGGTACAAGGGTCCCAAAGTCTCATATCCGACTCGAATCATACGGTACTATAGACGAGTTAAACAGTCACGTTGGCTGGCTAAACTGCTTAATTGAAGAAACCGAAAATAGTGATTTTCTGCATTATCTTCAGCATAAGTTGTTTACAGTTGGTTCTTATCTCGCAACTGAAACTGAGGCAAAGCAGCCTAAAGAGGCAAGTATTATAACAGAAAAAGATATAGATCGGATTGAAAAACAGATTGACTATCTTGATTCAAAATTGCCGAGGTTAAACAGATTTGTTCTTCCCGGTGGCAATGAAACTGCATCAAGAGCGCATATTTGTAGAACAATTTCACGTCGCGCAGAGAGAAATGTGTATAAAGTTGCAGAAGAATACCCGGTATCAGACGAAATACTAATCTTCCTGAATCGTTTGTCAGACTACTTTTTCGTTCTTGCAAGATACGAAAGTAACAAATCTTCAGAAGAATTATACTGGGAACAGGGAGATATATGAAAAGTTTTTATACATTTGCGGAAAAATAGAATATATTAATTAAAGTATAAATCAATGTATTGGACACTAGAATTAGCATCAAAGTTAGAGGATGCTCCTTGGCCCGCTACAAAAGATGAACTTATCGATTTTGCACAAAGATCGGGCGCTCCTCTGGAGGTTATAGAAAATCTACAGGAAATAGAAGAAGAAGGTGAAGTATTTGAGTCAATAGAAGATATATGGCCGGACTACCCAAGTAAGGAAGATTTCTTTTTCAATGAAGATGAGTATTAACAGGTGTGGGCATCTAAAAAAACACATCCCAATTTCTCAGAAATTGGGATGTTCTTTTTTATAGTAAAGTAATGTAACTGATAATTAAATCAGTTTGTCGATTTTGTCAGTAAACATTTTTTTCGGACCAGCACCAACTACCTTGTCTACCACCTCACCATTCTTAATGAAAAGAACTGTAGGGATATTTCTAATTCCATATTTTGAAGTAGTTTCATCATTGTCATCAACATCAAGTTTTCCAACTACCACCTGATCTTTGTAGTCTTCACTAATCTCCTCAATGATTGGTCCCACCATCTTGCACGGACCACACCATTCTGCCCAAAAATCTATTATAACCAATTTGTCTGTCTGTAATACCTCATTCACTGATGAGTCTGTAATTGTTAGCGCCATATTATTCTTTTATATATGTAATTAATTAATTTTGAAATCAATAAGTAGGTTATTTGTTAAGTAATCGATGAAGTTTTTATTAACCTGAATCTTCGTAGACCTCGAAAAGAGCTCAATGCTCATATGCGGTTCCTCATCATATACGTGGAAATATAACAACGAATTTCCTGAATTGTTTTTTGCAAGAGCTGATAATTCTGTCACAGTTGTGTCATTTAGCTCTGAGAGCGGAATCTGGAGAGTGATCTTCTTAACCAGTTTGTCTTTCATTTCAGATAACAAGCTGATAGACCCTATTTTAACCTCCATCTCTCCCTCTCTATATCGTTTAGGTTGAACTTTAGCCTGAATGTATAAGGCCAGTCCCATTCGGGCATAGCGACCAAAATTCACACTGTCTTCGCTAAACATAGCAATCTCATAACTTCCGGAGTAATCTTCAATCTTGAATATAGTATAGGGCGAACCTCTCTTTGTTTGTCCTTCTCTTACAGCGGTAACCATACCACCAAAAGTAATTTCCCTGCCGTTCAGATTGTCCAGATCCTGTAGCTTTAAAGTATCAGCATTGCAAACATATCTCAGGATAAACTCATAATCATCGAGTGGGTGTGCGGAGAGGTATATGCCAATCAGCTCCCTCTCTTTGTTAAGCCTTTCCATGTCGGACCAGCGACTTGCAGGTGGTATTTCGGGTCTACTGATTAAAAATGATGTATCATCGCCAAAAAGGGAGGTCATAGACTCCTGCTTGTCGAGTTGATATTTGCTTCCATATCTCAAAAGAGTCTCAATAAAGTCCTCATCCTTACCGTTACTCTCAAAAAACTGTTCGCGCGTAATATCTTTAAGCGAATCAAATGCCCCAGCCAATGCCAGAGCCTCAATAATTTTTCTGCTGCAAGTAGATAGGTTTACCCTTTCTATAAAGTCGAATATATCTTTATACGGTCCATTCTTCTGTCGCTCACCAATTATGTCATTTACTGCACCTTGCCCCACACTCTTTATTGCACCCAAACCAAAGCGTATATCACCTGCGCTATTAACGGAAAACTTGAGATGCGACTCATTTACGTCGGGCGACAAAACATTAATTCCCATCGCTTTGCACTCATCCATAAACTTGGTGATCTCGGTGATGTTATTTAGGTTGTTGGATAGAACGGCAGCCATATACTCAGAAGGATAGTTGGCTTTAAGCCATGCAGTCTGGTATGCCACCCATGAGTAGCAGGTTGCGTGCGACTTGTTAAAGGCATACGAGGCAAATTTTTCCCAGTCGGCCCAAATCTTATTTAAAATCTTCTCTTCATAACCATTCTTTTTGCCACCACTCAAAAACTTCTCCTTGAGCGCAACCATCTTATCTATCTGCTTCTTTCCCATGGCTTTGCGAAGCTCATCCGACTGACCACGTGTGAAGTCGGCAAGCAATCTCGACAAAAGCATCACCTGCTCCTGATACACCGTAATGCCATAAGTCTCACTCAGATACTTCTCCATGATTGGGAGGTCGTACTCAACAGCTCCTCCATGTTTACGCCTGATAAACTCAGGAATATACTCCATCGGTCCCGGTCTGTAAAGCGCATTCATCGCAATAAGATCCTCAAACTTGCTTGGCTGCAGCTCTTTGAGGTATTTCTGCATACCGGCCGACTCAAACTGGAAGGTACCTGTTGTTTGTCCGTTGCAATAGAGTTGATATGTTGTCTCATCCTCCATATCAATTGCATCTATATCAATCTTTATACCTCGGTTGATCTCAATATTTGCAACAGCATCCTTGATGATTGAGAGCGTTTTGAGCCCAAGGAAGTCCATTTTAATTAGCCCCGTCTCCTCAATAACCGATCCCTCAAACTGCGTTACAAGCAACTTCTCCTTAGTCTCTTTATCCTCAGCTGTGCTAATCGGAACAACATCAGAAATGTCGCTTTGTCCAATAATTACTCCACAAGCGTGAACCCCCGTACTCCTTACGTTCCCCTCAAGCATCTGAGCATATTTGAGCGTATCACTCACAAGAGGATCGTTGCTCTCAGCAGCCTCCTTCAGCTCCGGTACAAAGTCGATAGCATTTCTCAGGTTCAGCTTCTTGTTCGGTATCCTGTCCGGAACAAGCTTAGCCAATCTGTTCGACTCAGAAAGAGGCAGCTTATGTACCCTTGCCACATCCTTGATAGACATTTTGGTAGCCATGGTGCCATAGGTTATGATGTGCGCAACCTTTTCACTGCCATACTTTTCGGTTACCCATCTTAATACTTTACCTCTTCCTTCATCATCAAAATCGATATCAATATCAGGCATTGATATTCGGTCGGGGTTCAGAAACCTCTCAAACAGGAGGTTATATTTTAAAGGATCGATATCAGTAATTTTGAGACAATATGCAACTGCCGATCCCGCAGCAGAACCGCGTCCAGGACCAACCGCCACATCCATCTCCCTTGCAGCACTTATGAAATCCTGTACAATTAAGAAATACCCCGGGTATCCCATGTGTTTAATTGTATCAAGCTCAAACTTCAGGCGCTCCTCAATTTCAGGCGTAAGCGGTTCCCCATATCTTTTATGTGCACCAATTTTAGTTATATGCCCCAGATAATCAGCCTCCAGCTTCACCCTTATCACCTTGTTGTAATCGCCCAATCTATGAAAAGTATCTTCTCCAAACTCATCAATCAGATCCTGCTCCGAATACTTTTCTCTATATTGTTCTTCAGTTCCAAACTCCGGGTCGATAGGGTAGAAAGGCATAAGCGGAGGATTATCGATAGAATAAAACTCCACCTTATCCGCAACTTCCAGAGTGTTGGAAAGTACCTCAGGGATATCTGCAAAAATGTTATTCATCTCGGCAGTAGTTTTAAGCCACTCCTGCTTAGAATACATCATCCTGTTCGGATCATTAAAATCTCTTCCTGTACTAAGACAAATCAGCCTGTCGTGAGCATCTGCATCCTCCTCATTAACAAAGTGAACATCATTTGTTGCAATAAGCTTAATATCAAATTTCCTTGCAATCCTTATCAGCTCTTCGTTCACACTCTCCTGTTTCGGGTAGGTGGTATGATCGGCATCCGGCCTGTTAGTTTTATGTCTTTGAAGCTCCAGATAATAATCTTCGCCAAAAACACTTTTATACCACTGAACAGCCTCTTCGGCTTCATTAATCTGGCCCGAATCAATCTTTCTTGATATCTCACCCCCAAGACAAGCCGAAGAAACTATCAATCCCTCGCTATGCTCTTTAAGTAGCTCCTTATCAATTCTCGGTCGGTAATAAAACCCTTCAGTCCAGCTTTTAGAAACCATTTTAATAAGATTCTTATAGCCCGTCAGGTTCTTTGCCAGCACCACCAAATGCCAGCCACTGCCATCAATTTTATCAGTCTGCTTAAACCGGTCGCGTCTGGCAAGATAGCACTCGCAACCCACTATGGGTTTAAAAAGCTTTTTCTTTGTAGCTGCCAGCTGCTCTTTTAATTGCAGTAGCTTGCCATTCTCAGAAATTTCACCCCGGGGCGCCTCGCCGGTTTGTTTCTCCAGCTCCTTAATCTGAGCTTTTATCTTTCCAATCTCTTTATTAATAGGTGCGTTTTTACTGTTAACATAATTAAGAAACTCCTTCACGCCATACATTGCTCCATGGTCGGTTAGCGCAATAGCCTTCATTCCATCGTCTATAGCTTTATTTACCAGTCGGGGAATACTTGCCTGACCATCGAGCAGTGAATATTGTGAGTGAACGTGTAAATGTACAAATGGTTGCATGTTTTTTGAATATCTTTTCGTAGAGTATATAAGGCAAATATACGTAATTTTATCAGATCACTTATTGAGATATTGTCATAAGTTATCAACCGAAAGTTATATCTATAACAGAAATTAACTCCGGTTTATACTGATACATTTCTTTGCCAGGTCTGTACTAAGTCGATACCATGTCTATACCAAGTCTGGTATCTCCTCAACAAAACATCAGGAAATACCAGAGGAGGTATAGACATGAACCATACTTGATACAAGCAAATAGTTGTTTTATTAAGTGTAAAAGATTAAAAATAGTGAAAGGTGCAACGTTTTTCAGGATTTATGCATCTACAATATAAAACAATACAACATTATTGGTCTTTCTGCGATTGAGTCAGGTAAGATTACCTGTGCGGAAATATATTTAAGATTAATAATT
>CAZYNA010000058.1:0-11550 GCA_964648775.1 uncultured Proteiniphilum sp.
ATTTAATAATTTCTTCCATACATTTGTGATGAATTTAGTTTACCTGATTTAGGTCTGTTAGTAAATTAATTTCTATTCATCGGACAATGTGGCAGCATTGTCCGATTTTCATTAGTCTAGGTTGATCAATTTTCTCATAGGCATTTCCTTTTTACTTAAAATTAATTTGTTTTCATTTCTTAAATAATCAGTTGATGAAATTGCAGAAATAGAGGTCATTACACTATCAAGATTATTAGAAAGAAAAAGTTTTCCCGAAAAGGTTTTATCACTAAGTGCCACTTCATCAGTCTTTTCAAATTGCACGTTATAGTATCTTCCAACCCTCTTTAAAATTTCTGACATAGGAGTACTGTTAAACTCAAGCACCCCATCCTTCCAACTTATGTATTGAGAAACATCAACAACATCTTTAGTGATAGAGAAGTCAGTAATTTCAATCTTTTCATTTGGTAGAAGTTCAGTATTATAGTTATTATCTGTTTCAATATTTACAATTCCATTAACCAGTACAACTGTTTTAGTTGTGTCATCTATATAAGCAGAAATATTAAAAGCAGTTCCAGTAACATTTACCTCTAAATTTTCCGCATGTACAATAAAAGGTATTTTCATGTCTTTCGCTACATCTATATATATTTCTCCATTAACAAAAATTTCTCGGTATTTATCATTAAACTTAGATGGGAAATCAAGTTGAGTACCCGAATTTAGCCAAACCTTTGTTCCATCTGAAAGAGTAAGATCTGTTCTTTTTCCATAAGGGACTACCAACCTGCTAAAATCTGTAGTAGACAATAGCAGTTCTTTTGTAGATTGACTACTATGAGTTACAATCGCTTTACCATCACTTATTAGTTCTATATGTGATTTATCGGGTAATTTAATTTTACCATTACTTGAAATTAAATAAATATCTTCTTCAGGAAGTGTCTGACCAACTATTCTTTCTAATTTTTGAGGAATAATAACCTCGCTGGTATCTCTTCTGGACTCAATTAAATAAAATAAGGAGAAAATACCAATTAATAATACTGCTGCTGATCCTGTAGCATATCTGAGACGTATTATTCTCTTGTGCTTTTTGTGCTTTTTAATATAAGTATGAATTATTTTGTAAACTCTTTTTTTATCATTGTCAGAAATAGGGTAGTGGTTAATTTTAACTTCGTTAAACTGTATAAGCGCTTCCTGAAAAACGTTTTCCAGATGAGGGTTCTTAACTCTGAAATCAGACCAATACTCATCCAGCTCTATTAACTGGAAGAGCCTCCACTGAATAAACTTCTCATTACACAGAAGTTTATTTACCTCTTTGAAGAATTGATTCTTGTTATCCACAGTAATCCTTTTATTATATAACGGATCAAATTTTATTTCGTGGACACAAAATGACAAAAAACTAAAAATTTAACATAATAGATATGTAGTTTTATGGTATTCCTTGACTTATAACTACCGGAGTAGACTCAGAATAAATAATATTAGCAATATATCTCCGTCATCATATGCTAATTTACGCAGTTTCTCCATTGCTCTGAACAAAAGTTTACGCGCAGAGTCTTCTCGAATATTTAAAATATCTGCAATTTCTTTATGTTGTAATCCAATAACATATTTTAGATAAACTGCCTCTCTTTGATTCTTTGTTATGTTTTTCAGAAGTTGATTTACTTTATTCTTTAGTATGCTTGCAGTTTCACTATCTATTATATTATCAAGAACGGTTACTTCTAATGTAAACCGATCCTCTATTGTTTCGATGCTGTCTTTGCCAAAATCTTTCCTTTCAATATCTATTAGTCTGTTCTTAAGCGACCTGAAAATATACCCCGCAATATTATCTATATGTGATAGTCTGTTCTTAGAAACGTACAATTTTATAAAAACGTCCTGAATGGCATCTTTACAAGATTCCTCACGAAAGCCCATACTAATACCATAAGAGTATAAGTCATCTACATAATTATTGTAAATGATAGAAAAAGATTCTTCGTCTCCCTTATCTAAAAAGTTTCTCCAGTTTTGCTCTATCGAACCCATTTAACTCATATGGAATTATTTTAACCGAGGGTCATAAAGAACAAATAAACAATTTTTTTTCTTTGTAAGCAAATATTTTCTATCCTCTTGTTATCTCCTCTTTTTCAGAATCCCAATACATTGTTCTTCCTTCAAGGTAGGCTCTTGTGCCCATATGTGCTGTTATAGCTTCCTGGAATCCTTCTTCTATTCCACATGAGGGATTATTTTTACCTGTGCGGATACACTCCAGCCATTCACGCAGGTGAAGGTGAGTTGTGTTATATCTTTTTCCATCTACATAAGAATACAGCAGTCCCCGTTCAGCAAAGTATAACTCTGTGGCAGATGTAACAGCATCAATATCTCTTCCGGGGACATAATGATAAAATGGTTCCCCCGTTTTGATTAACCCTTTCTCAATTCTGTCTTTATACAGCTCCGAGCGTGGATCTATAGTCACAGTAAGTGAACTGCCCACTTCCATTGTGGCATCATGGCCCATTATCTTTCTGCTCCTGTTAAACTGACTTGCCAGTGTTGCTGAGTATAACATTGTCATATCCTTTTCAGGATACTCAAATGTAGTCTGTAGTACATCAGGCACAGTACGCCCATCCTTAAAGAAATATACACCTCCCGAAGAAGTCGCAGAAGCAGGTATTCCCAAATTAAGGATTTGATTCATTGCATCATACTCGTGAGTTAGCAAGTCACCGCTAAGGCCGGTACTATAGTCCCACCAACAGCGCCAGCGAAAGAATCTTTCAAGGCTGAACTTATCACGGGGATCTGGTCCAACATATTTGGCAAGCCCGGCAGAAGTCATATAGTCAAGATATTCCTTAATCCTGTCCGGATCACCATTAAACTGTTCCCAGTCGATGGTGCTTTGATTGGCATCAGGATGTATATCATATACCCATGCACCGTTCGGATCGTTCCTGTTTGTACCTGTTTCAATAAGTGTGACCGGTCCTAATAAACCTCTTTCAACAATTTCTCTGGCTCTTTCGTAAGCCTCAATCTGACGGTTCTGGTGGCCTAACTGGAAAACTATATTACTGCTTTTAACCAACTCACGCAATGCATAAGTCTCAGGCACAGTCCATGTCATCGGTTTCTCCAGATACACATGCTTGCCTGCTCTTGCAGCATCCATTGCCATTTGTCCGTGCCAGTGGTCGGGTGAAGCAATTACCACAGCATCCACGTCATCAGCTGCAAGTAACTCTTTATAATTTCTGTATCTTTTAGGTTTATCCCCATACTTTCCGTTAATCCCTTCACGGTGTATATTGGCACCTGCCGCAATAGCTTCCTCAGCATGTACATCAAATATATCACATATGGCGGTAATCCTTATATTAAGATCCTCCTGTTCAATAAATTCTTTATGACGGGTATTTGATGAGTCGATAACATTCTGATCAATAAGGTTCTCAACATACCATGGAGTACCAAATCCGAGGGCTTCCATCAGCTGCTTTCCCCTGATTCCCGAACCGATAATGCCAACTCTTATTGTTTCTCCATCCGTTATTTTGGGAATGAACTGTTTCGTTTCTGATGGAAACCGAAACATATCTGCTGCAGTTCTGTTTACCAGTTCGTTTTTTCTTTTCTGATAAACTCCGTATGCCATTGCTCCAAGTACGGGCACTGTTGCCAAAGCTTTCAATGCATCACGTCTTCCCTGAGACTCGGGACCCTTATTCTCTTTTTGGGTATTCTCTTTTTCCGGGGTACCGGTATTTTCTATATTATTTTCAGACATATCCTTAATCCTTTACTCTTCACTTTTTAAAAATCAACCTATCCAACCCAATTCTTTTTGCTGTAGGAAATGCAAGAAGCACAACTACTGATGCCAGCATAATCAGATTTCTGTCAACCCACAGGTATGAGCCCTCTGATGGAAACAGATACTCAACATTTAGTAGGGGTGGGTGAGCAAGGTAGTACAATAGCAGAAGAGCAGCAGCACCTAAGTATCCCACCTTTTCAAACAGTCCCAGTATCAGTAGCAGTCCGATAATAACCAGACCATATATGTTTAGAGTATCTGAAATAGCCAATAGATTGGGGTTCTCAGCAATAGTTGTGAATAATGAAGAGAACAATCCCTTTGAGTCAATTAAATAACCATATGCTGTCCAGTTGGGAGTGAAAACTTTTGCCAACCCTTCGTAAAGAAAATACCAACCGATAAGTACTCTTAGTACTACTAATGACGTGAGTTGGAAGTTTGAATATTGTTTTTGTAACCTGTGATTCATCATTTTATTAAAATCAAAGCCACAAATGTATTAAATGATTGGATACTTTTGTATAAAAACAAGTAAAACAATATTAAAAAAAATGTGCAAACGTTTTTAAGGTTTGCACATTTAATAGATTATTCGTTATGCTGAATACCAGCAACAGGTGGTACTTCAGGCACACCCTCCACGGGCCCCATATCATACGTTTTTGGTCCCAGATACAGATCCGAGTTCATAATCTCATCCCAGGTAATATCTCTTCCCGTATATGCAGCTACCCTTCCCATTATCGCTACCAGAGTAGAGTAGGCCTGATCCTCACCATCATTAATAGTATTTCCGGTTCTAATTGCCGTAACAAGATTTATATGCTCCTGAACAAACGGGTTAGTAACATTCCATTCCGAAGTTGCGTCTGATTCTTCAGAATGTGGATATTCCCAAATAATGTTTCCTTTGGTGTCATACAGTTTGCCGGCAGCGTCTGCATAACCATTAGAGCAATTAATCTGTTCAACTTTACCATTAGAACAGCCATCAATCTGTCTTGCGGCACAATGAGTCCTCATACCGCTCTCATAAAGATATTCAACACTAAAGAAATCATACTGATCTCCGGTTACCCTTCTTTGTCGTCCTCCCCAACCTGATGCTTTTACAGGGTTTTCACCCAGATACCAGTTCATCACATCAATTTCGTGAATAAACTGTTCAGCAATATGATCTCCGGAGAGCCAGCAGAAATTCACCCAGTTTCTGAGCATATACTCCATATCACTCCATTCGGGTCGCCTGCTTCTAAACCATAGAGCCCCACCGTTTCTAATAATATTAGCACCCTGAATATCACCAATCTCACCATTCAGAACTCTCCTTCGTGTTTCAATGTAATCCTTCTGCGAGCGTCTTATCGTACCGCTTATCATATTAAGGTTTAAAGATTGAGCTCTTCTTACAGAGGCCAAAACCCTTCTTACTCCAACAGGATCAACCGCAATAGGTTTTTCCATAAATATATGTTTCCTGGCATTCACTGCTGCCTCAACATGAGCGGGCCGAAAGTGGGGTGGAGAGCAAAGAAGTACTACATCAATACCGGCATCTAATACCTTCTCATAACTGTCGAATCCGATAAAGCATTTCTCATCAGCTATTTCAACGTTCTTTTCTTTTTTCAGGATATCTCTGCAAGAATCCATTTTATCCTGAAATACATCACCCAAGGCAATAATTTCTAAATTAGGTCCTGCATTAAGAAAGTCGATAGCCGCTCCTGTACCCCTTCCGCCGCAGCCAATAAGTCCGGCCTTTAATACCGGTCCGTCCGGTGCCTGATCAAGCAGAACTGCCGGAGGAATTTCCTCTTTTGTTCCTCTCTTTTTAGGTGTGCAGGAACTTAACAGCGGAACTCCGCCTACAACTCCCATAGCTCCAATTGTAGCAGAGCTTTTAAGGAATCCCCTTCTCGATAGGTTAGAATCTTGTTTCATTTCGGTTAATATTGAGTTTTTTGTTATTAATTTATAAAGTTAAGAATAATAGAATCAGGTTTATTCTGTCCCCCAATTCCTGTTTGCTACGTTACTCATTTCAAATACAAGCTTACCGCCTTCCATTATTTCAAAATGATCAATAAAAGCTTTGTTAAGAGGTTTGCCGTTCAAGGTGGCCGACTGTATATATTTGTTCTCTGAAGAATTGTTAATTGTTTCAATTTCAAAAAACTTACCATTGCCAAGATCAATAACTACTTTATCAAAGAAAGGACTGCCTATGGTATACTCTGTACTACCCGGAGTTACAGGATAGAATCCCATTTGCGAGAACACAATAAATGATGATAAACCACCTCCGTCTTCATCACCCGGCACCCCCATCAAGTCATTTCTGAACCATTGCTTAATTAGGGTTCTTATACGTTTTTGTGTTTTCCATGGCTCACCTGCGTAATTATAAAGATAAGGAATATGAAGCGAGGGTTCGTTTGCCATTGAAAACTGACCAACATTTCCTGTGTGATCGGGCAACTGACTATAAAACTCATACTTGCTTTTACCTAACGGCTCAACAAACATTGCATCCAGATTGTCAATAAACTCCTTATTACCACCCATTAAGTTGATTAGATCCGGAATGTTATGTGGCACATCCCAACGGTAAATCCAACCGTTATTCTCGCCATAATACCCACGCGCTCCCATACCACCAGAATATCTATAGTCGAACGGCTCAATAAACTTGCCATTTTTATCTTTAGGATGAAAAAAACCGGTCACCTCATTATACAGGTTCCTGTAGTTAAAAGATGCTTTGGTAAATTGCTCATAATCCTCTTCCAAACCAAGACTTTTTGCAAGTTGAGCAAGGCTCCACTGGTCGTATGAAGTACCTAAGGTAACTGCAACAGGCTGTCTCCTCTCAAATCCATGTACTTCAGGAATAGTCTCCTCTTCACCATCATACAAAGCAGGTATATAGCCATTTTCATGATAAAACCTGTCGAGTTCCCCTGCAGGGGCACCCGACCAGGGTGCTAAGGTTTTGTCCATTATTGCTCCCTTGCTCGCCATATAAGCTTTCTCTAAATCGAAGTTCCCCAATCCTTTAATATGAGCATCCAAAATAGTGATAACCCCATGATTGGAGTTCATCCTCCTGCTGTCACCAGTAATCTCCGGGAATGTAGGTAGCCATAAATTATCCATTTGTTCAGACATCAACACAAAAGAGTTAATAATATCCTCCTCTCTTTTTGCATCTATCAATATCCGTAAAGGATGATGAGCTCTGTATGAATCCCATATCCAGTCGTCTGTATAAAATGGTCTGCCAAAATCTTCATGTACCTTACCATCAAACGCACTGTAATACCTGCCATCTTCAGAGATTGAAACGGGACGCTCATAAGACCTGTAAAGAGATGTGTAGAAAACAATCATGTCATCTTCATTTCCTCCGAAAACCTTTATTTTGCCAAGCTCCTCGTTCCATATTTGTCGCCCTGCCTCAGCAACCTCCTCAAAACTCTTACCGGCAACTTCTCTCTCCAAATTCTTTCTTGCCTGCTCCTCGTCTATAAACGAAATACCATATCTTAAAGTAAGATTCCTGTTCTCAACAGGCCAACTCATAACTAAACAAGCATTTCTCCCTTCAGCAGAAACACCATCACTCAATTCACCTCTCTCAAGTTTCAAAACACTGTTGGGTACATTCTCCGGAATCAAATAAATATACACTTTAGTGTTATTGGCTAAATTTTGATAACCTGAAATCGCCTTTCCATCCCAGTTAAGTTCGCCGTTTCTGGAGTTAATGGCAATTTTGATGTCTTCATCCTTGCCAAAGTACAGCTCATAGATTGCCGACTGGTGCGAAAGTGAATAGTTAACAGTAATATCCTCATCGTCAAGATAGACATAGTAAGAGTAAGGAGTGATTTTCTCATTGTCATAACTGTAATTTACTACGGGAGTCAGCTGCTCCTTTGTTCCCTGAAAAGGACTCAGATTAAATGCTGAGCTGCCCCTGTGACTCGTTACAACTATTGGTAGACCCCTTAATACATCGCCCGTATAATCATTCCTTTCAGGATACACCCTCAGCATACTGTGAGGCATATGAATTGTGGGGAATGTAGGAACTAAAAGGTGACTGATGTTCCCCATATATGGGTTTACATAGTCAACAGGTTCAAGCGATTCTTTTGTTTGTTCTGTATTGCATCCGCTCAGTGTTAGCGATATAACAGTAATTGCTGCTGCAAAAAACAGTGTAGTAGGTTTAATGAAAATTTTCAATCTATGCATTATGTATTTATTTACTTAGTAATTTTATAATCTCATCCATTTGTTCCGATATCTTTTCCAAATGAACCCTGTCGCCACCCGAAACCTCTGCTGTAAGCCATCCTCCCTGATGATTAATATCACGTAAAGCTTTCATTACTACCGGCCAGTTGTTATCTCCTTCAAGCAGGTCTACTTTAAATCCTTCCCATAAACCTTTGCTGTTCATTAAATCGCGACTAAACTCTTTTATATGAAGCTTCATAATCCGTCGGTTTAATGTATATATCCAATGCTCAGGCCAGCCGTATCTAAGTATATTGCCAATATCAAAATACCAGCCAACTAAGGGGTGGTTTATTTCATCTATGTAGCGTTTGGCTTCAACGGGACTAATCAAAAAATTATTCCATACATTTTCCAAACCTATCTGCATGCCGGTCTCCTCAGCATAAGGTATAAGCTCGCGTATAGATGATTGAGATGTGATATAAGCCTGTTCGTATGAAACCTTGTCATTAACAACCCCGGGCACAAGTAAAATGGTGTCTCCACCAAGCTCTTTAACCTCCTTCAGCGATTTGGCAACCGACTCAATACATTTTTGCCTAACATCAGGATCGGGGTCGGATAGGGGATAGCTCCAATGGTCTTTATTGACCACCGTCGGGGTTTCAATTCCCGATTTTGCTTTGGCGTTAATAATTTCATCAAGTGTAAAGTCAACGGGACTGTTCAGTTCAATTCCATCAAACCCCAGATCTTTGGCTAACTTGAACTTATCTGTTATAGATAAATCTTCATCTATCATTCCAAACCCAAGAGATTTCTTTAAAGAAATACTTTGTTTGGAGCTATCTGTTGCTGCAGGTGCCGATTTGTTGGCTGTTTCTACTGTTGCAGCCGATGAAATCAACGGTGATATCGTTGCGGCACCGGTTAATACAGCAGCTGATTTTATAAATTCTCGTTTATTCATAATTATTTGAAAATATGAGATTAATCTATTTGATTTATAATTGTGTTTTATTGTGTATCAAGTATTTGATTCTCCTTAAGTAGTTTTTCTTTTAATTTAACGTAATCAATATCCTGAACAGCAATATCATCATCAATTGCAAGAGAAGCTGCTGCAGCAGCCGAATGTCCTAAAATCATAAATACCGGCTCCATACGGATTGATCCAAATGCGATATGGCTTGAGGATAAACAAACAGGAACCAGTAGATTGGTGCATTCCTCTTTTTTTGGAATGATAGAACCATAAGATATCTTGTAGGGCTTCTCCGGCTTAACTCCTACATCACCTTCATTTTGTACATACCCTTCAGATGTTACAAAACGCTGAGTATTATGCGAATCCAAAGTGTACGAACCCATTCCTATCGGGTCTTTTACATCTACTTTTCCAAGTACTTCATTTTCAGTAGTAACATAGCTGCCAATCATCCTTCTGGCTTCTCTTATATATAGTTGATACGGCCAATTATCGTTATCAGCAAATTCATCCTTTGCCAATCCCCATTCATTCATTTTATTTCTTACATCCTCGGGTACACGTTCGTTTGTAGAAACAAAGTAAAATAATCCTTTTTGATAATTCTTATGCTCCTCTATTATCTCTTTTCTTCTTTCGTAGGAGGCTTCCGGATAATCATAGTTCATGCCAATAAAATCTGTACTAAACGGACCATGATTGTTGGTGTCTGTTTTACGATTCGGTATAATATCATATTTATCGAACCACTCATTCCAACCTGTTTCAAAAACACGCGCCAGCAGCTCATAATCCATAGGATTATAGTTGTCAGGTTTTTCAAAAGGAACACGGTTATCAGGGTGATTACTCATGCACATTCTGAAACAATATGCCTGAACCTGATTATCTCCTGAACAATTTGGCTGAATAGGTTCGCTTGATATAAAAGGTAATAACCCACTGGACGGATCATCCGGAATGATGTAAGGGCTAATCTTGGTTCTAAAAAAATGACCGTGGTGATATACCCCTTCCTGAACTCCATTCCACTGTTCATTATATTGTGAGCAAGGCTCTCTGCCTACAGTGTAAGAAATACCGGCAGCAGCCATCAGGTCGCCCTCATAGGTTGCGTCAATAAACATTTTTCCACTGAACTTCTTACCGGAAATAGTTGTGAATGATTCAATCTTTCCATCCTTAGTCATGACCCCCGATTCCCGATCCAGCCATTCATCTCTAAAGACACTTATTTTATATTCTCTTATATAGTCTTCAAAAACCTTTTCAGCTACATGTGGTTCAAAAATCCACATGGTTTTGTTTTCGCCATCCATGGCAGGTGTACCTTGCCCAATATTTCCATATTCCTCTTTCTTTTCCCACTGCCATGCCTCATTATTATTGTAATGTTGCCAGATACGATGATAAAAGTCTCGCGATAGTCCACCAATAGAGTTTGTATTGCCTGAGTCGGTATACCCCAATCCGCTGGAACTTAATCCACCCAGATGCTTGTCGGGAGAAACAATAATCACGCTTTTCCCCGACTGTATAATCTCTACAGCAGAAATTACCGCAACGGATGTTCCTCCGTAAATAATAACATCTGCGCTAAGACTTTCTATTTCTCTTTTCCTTGTTAAAGCTTCAAGAAAATAATAGTCGGCATAATTTAGCGGAACATCAACCTCAGCATCATGAGGTAAACTTCCAACCGAGTGTTTTAACAGAAAGTATCCGTTTTCACCCACTTCAGCCCTGTATTCCGGTCCGGACAAACTATTTATAATCTTGTCAGCCCACCCCTTATAATCCATTTTATCAGAATAGGTCGAAATTTCATATAAAGCAGACGCAAGAATCGAAGCAGAAGAAACATCACGATAAGTCTCAGGAATATCCGGTGAGTTATAATCCCAGTAAGGTACACCATCTTCAGGATAGTTGGGATGATTAGCAATAAACTCCAAAGCTTTCTCAGCCTGATCCAGATATTTTTTGTCACCAGTCTTTCTGTAGCAAAGGATATACCCATAAATTCCCCAAGACTGACCTCTCGACCATGAACTGTCGTCTGAGTAGCCCTGATGTGTGTTCTTATGTCTTACTGAACCATCTTCCGTACTGTAGTCAACAACATGCCACGTGCTATAATCAGGTCTGTAATGATTCTCTATTGTTAAATCAGCGTGACTAACCGCAACATTATAAAAAGTTGAATCCCCCGAATACTCAGTAGCATCAAAAAGAATTTCCAGGTTCATCATATTGTCGATTATAACAGGATAATCCCAGTCCCTGCTTTTATTTGCATTCCACGACTGAATTAAACCTGTAGTTGGGTTAAACCTCGAAATTAAAGATTTTGCAGCCTGTATAATAACATCCTTATACTCCTCATTTCCTGTAAGCCTGAGAGCATTACCATAACTGCAACCAATCATAAATCCAACATCATGATTCCCTGTATAATACTGAATTTCCTCAAGAGCTT
>CAZYNA010000058.1:11650-14793 GCA_964648775.1 uncultured Proteiniphilum sp.
GAGTGGCTGAGCAATATTGCTGAACAGGCAGCAATAATTGTTAATATTATTCTCATATTCACTACTATTTAAAGTGTTTTCAATCATTCACAAATTTAGCCTACTAATTTCAGATAAGCAACTTATTTTAAAAGCAAATTCTTGTCTATCTTATTCTACTCCATGATATAAGTAAAGGGCGCCATACGACCAATTCGGATCTATTTCACTTTCAACTGCCAATAGTTGCTTTTTCTCTTCCGGAATGGCAAAGGTTCTCCATCTTCATAAGTAATAGCTCTGATATCAGCCAATCCCATTCCCGGATTCAGAGCAGATGAAATTTTGTTTATTGCGAATGCACCATCTTTTATAGAAAAAAACAAATTAGACTGTAACGATCTGATGTATTTCTTCTCTCTTAAATCAACAATTTGAGCAAAATTAGACTGTGCAATAGGAACCGGCAAATCGTCATTTTGTAAAAACAAGGTAAACCCACTCCCAAGCATCTGTAGTGTGATTTTCCCCTTTCTGCTAATTAGTCCATCACTATTTATAAAAACTGATTCATTAGAAACTTCTTCAGATTCTTTTACATACTTTTGAATTACGTCAAGTATACTATTATCTTTACAGCTAATTATGATGAAAAACTGCTCAGTCTTAGTTATATTAGAAAACTCAAATCCAATCTCACCTTGTCCGTTAAACGAGTCTAAATCTATAGTATAAACAGCAAAAGGATTAAAACCACCAAACCAAATCGAAGCTTGTGATTCACCTAATGACTGTATACTCAATTGTTTATTTTTGATTTGAATATCTGCTTGTGATTCAGAATAATAAGTAATGGGATGCATTGCTGTTATACCAATTATTTCTGATGGAGTTAAACTTGACAATGGTATATTCTGATCTTCGTTGAATATTAACCGCTGAACACCCTGTCTTTCAAAAGTAATTAAATCTGGAGATACTGTTGTTTGCGCATTTATTTCTCCCACCAATAAAATAAGTAGTATTAAAATCTTAATATAAGCTTCAACTGTTTTCATTTCTATGAGTTCTTAGATAAAATATTCACAAATTTAGCTTAGTGAGTTCTGATAAACAATTTATTTTAAAACAAACTTACTAATAAAAAAAGACTGCCCCGAGTAATGTTGAAGGACAGTCTAAAAGTTCAAAACGATAAACTTTTGAAGAGAGAATTGAAAAAATATTTATGCGTTTTTTGAAGACAGTGTTAATACAGACAGTGCTAATATATTAATTCCTCAATTTATCTAAATCATTCAAAGCTCTGCTTTTTCTTTCCTCATACTTAGCTCTCATTTCATTTAATACGTGTTGATAATGAGGATTATCTGCTAAGTTGTTCAACTCTTCGGGATCTTCAGAATGGTTATATAGCTCCTCATTATTAAAAACAGCTTCATTTCCCCAACGAGTATATCTCCAATATTTGGTTCTTAAAGTTCCATCTTGACCTTCATTGGTTATTGTATAAGCATGAGACTCCTCTGGAATTCTTATGGTCTTGTGAACTATATGTTTTGCTAGGCTTTTACCTTGCAGAATTGCTGGTTCTTGACCTGAAAATCCACATAATTCTACAAGTGTAGGATATAAATCTATAAGCTCTGTAATTATATCGCAAGTGTGTCCATTTGTGCTATTAATACCAGGAACAGATAAAATTAATGGAACTCTTACGCTTCCTTCCCATAAACTTATTTTAGACCAACAATCATGTTCACCTAAATTGTATCCATGGTCAGATAAAAATACAACTATAGTTTCATTTTTTAATTCTAGCCTTTCAAGTGCATCTAGTAAACGACCAACTTGCTCATCCATAAATTGTACACTGGCTAAATATCCACTTATAGTCATTTTTTTTTGAATTTCATTCATACCGAAAATTTTCTCATTTTGTCTTTGAAGTGCTTGAGCAGGGACATTGTCTCCTATTTCTATTTCAGGCAGCATAATCTCATCAACTGAATATTTTTTGTAAAAACTTTCAGGAATAATGAAAGGTACATGAGGACGAACAAATCCAACTGCTAAGAAAAATGGAGCATCTTTTTTTAAACGTTGTTTGTTTGTACCATCCTTTGGTACATTGCCTGCTCTATTTTCCAGAATAGCTATAGCTTGAGTAGCTGCCATATAATCTGCTTGAGTTTCTTTATTCTCATCAGAGATGATCATTCTAGCAAAATTTGCTCCGTAATGAGGTGATTTTGGAGACATAAGCTCTAGCTTTCCTGGACTCAGAGTTTCAGGAGCCATTACATTATATGTGTAATCCCAAGAATCTGGCTCGTCACCACCAGGTTCACCTCTTTCAATACCACCTGGTACGCCCATATGAAATATTTTTGAAACTCTTGCCGTAAAATAACCATTTTCCCTAAAAAAACCGGCAATTGAAGGATGATTGGATAATTCAGAAGTTTCTTTCTTATAACTACCAGGTTGATCATTATTTGTTAATACACCATTTGTTTCAGGATATAGACCACTCATAACTGATGCTCTTGAGGGGCCACTAATTGGATATTGGCTATATGCATGTGTAAATTTAACTCCCTCATTGGCAAGACGGTTTAAGTTTGGTGTATGACCTTCAATATCCGTATAAGGGCCTATTTGAGTGTTTAAATCATCAGCGAAAATTAGGAGGACATTAGGCTTTTGGGCTTTAAGATTTGACTGTAAAATCCAGAGGACTATAGCTGTAAATAAAAATTTCCTCATATTGTAAATCATTTAGCATTTATATAGCGGTGAATGTAATATCTAATTGTCAAGATACATTTTTAAGTAATGATCATTTAAATCATTGCTATCTCCATAGTAGTCACGAGTACTTTCTAGCCTTGCATGCATCATCTCCTTTATTTCAGAATATTCGGGATCATCATAGACGTTATTCATCTCCCGCGGATCTTTCTCCAAATCGTAAAGCTCCCATTCATCAATATCATAATAGAAGTGAATAAGCTTATATCGATCTGTTGAAATTCCATAGTGACGTTTCACCATGTGAACAGAAGGATACTCATAATAAGTGTAATATACCACATCACGCCACTTGTCAGTCTTTCCGGCAACCAATTCACGAAACGATTCACCCTGCATTTCTTCAGGAG
>CAZYNA010000059.1:0-14679 GCA_964648775.1 uncultured Proteiniphilum sp.
AGAGATAATGAAGAATGCAAGAACTGATGATCCGGATTGGCCTTTGCCATAAATATTAATAAGAAAAGGGCAATCACCCAATGGCAACCACCCTTTTCAACGAGAAATGAAATGAATTATACTATGTTGCAATGCTCAAAGAAGTTAATGTTCTCTAAATCCTTCCTGATAATTGCCTCCTCTTGATCTGTTACATTTTGAAACGGAGTACGGTTAATACCCAAATCGATACCGATAAGTTTCATTATGCGTTTTCCTGCAACAATGTTTCCTCTGTATTTTGCAATCACGTTAATAACTTCCTGTGCAAAATTTTGGTGATCAACTGCCTTATCAATATTTCCGGCATTATACTCATTGATAACACCAACAAGCGAACGACCGATATAGCTTCCTGTTCCGCTAATTCCACCCTGTGCACCTCCCATCACAAGGGCCGATAGGATGGTTTCGTCCTGACCATGGAGCATGTCGAATTTGCCATTTTCATAAAGCATGCACTGGTTGTACTCATAAAGACTTTCGTATGTGTATTTTATACCTGCGATATTTGGAATTCTTCCATCAACAGCTTTAAGGAAAGGAAGCATGGGAAGAAAGACTCCGCTAAGTGCGGGTATGTGATAGAAGTAGAAAGGCAGATCCGGAGCTCCGGAAGCAATCTCTTCGCAGTATTTAACCAGTTCTTCAATGCGACCGGCTTTTGGGAATGGAGAAGCCATTGCTCCGGTTGCGAATGCACCAATTTCCTGTGCATGTCTGGCCAGATTGTGGCTGTCTTTAATGCAGGTTGCACCTACATGCACAATCACCTTAAACCCCTCAGGAGCAACTGACACCCATTTTTCTGCCAGCTTCATGCGCTCTTCAACGGTAAGCATATACCCCTCACCCGAAGAGCCGTTGATGAATACTCCAATCAGTCCGTTTTTTTGCAACATCGCTGCATAATCATCGATTGGTGTAAGGTTCACCTCACCTTTTCCATCGAAAGGTGTAAAAGGAGCGACAATCAGTCCGTTTATTTTTTCGAATTTCCTACTCATAATATTTATTTTTTTAAGCTGTTTTATTCTCTTGTTAATTTTTGTTCTTCTAAAATCTCTTCTTCTGGATATGTCAGATCACGACGTGGTTTCACGAATGCCAGCATGAGTATTATTGCGACCAATACCACTATAGAAAGCTTGCTGAAGTCGGCACCCAGATTTCCTGCATCTGTTGAACTTCCCAGCATAACTGTTACAGCATATCCTGCAAATACGCCAACCATATTCATAATACCATATGCCGTTGCACGATATTTTTGCGGTATAATCTGACAAAGTATGGGCATATTGTTAGTGTCGAACATTCCAAAGCCGATACCAAATAACATGGCTGCACCAATAAGTGCTATATATGTACTGCCAAAGCCCATAAGCACAAGTGAGGGCAGGGTAAGTGTCAATCCTATTACACTTGTATATATCCTTCCCTTTATATTTTTCTGTACCCATCTGTCAGACAACGGACCGCCAATCAGTACTCCAATAAATGAAGCAATAGCTATTGAAATCGTTGCCATTGGACCTGCCTTCGCCATCTCTATACCCAGATTTTCAGAGAATAGGGTTGGGAGCCAGTTTTTGGTTGCCCACCCGGGGAAGCTCGGTGCCATGAAATAGAAAAGCATAATCCAGAATGATACAGTACCCAGAATAATACCCAGTGACTTAAGGGCAGTTTCTTTTTTTACGATAGTCTGCTGAGGATCAGCATTAAGTTTAGCATTTTTAGTTCCTGCATGTCCCTCCTTGTCGTGTAGAAGTAGTACTAAAATAATGGCATATATAATTCCGACAATACCAAACCAGTGAAACACGGCCTGCCATGAATAGCTGGCGGCAATTGTTGCACCAAATCCACCTAGAGCCTGGCCTGCATACAGTCCTGACATATGAATACCGATAGCCAGAGATCTGGTCCTTGAAGTGTGGAAGTCGGCAATCATTGCCAGGGCAGTGGGCAGGTAAAGTGCCTCACTTATTCCCATAAAGGCACGTAGCACAAACACCTGATTGTAGGTCTCAGCATATCCCATACCCCAGGTAACAGCCGACCATACGAAGAGACTGCCAACAATTAACCATTTACGGTTTACTCTGTCTGCAATTAACCCTGCAACAGGACTCATAAGCCCGTATATTAGCAGGAAGATTCCCATAAGCCTGCCAAAATTCTCGGCTATGGCAAGCTCTGCAATATCAATTTGCATTGCGGGCTGCATTGTAGATAACATCTGCCTGTCTAAATAATTGAGCAAGGCTACTACCCAAAGTAAACCAACCACTATCCAGGGATAATATTTACTGTTTTTCATATGTTTGTTATTTCCTGATTTTTTATTTAGTATCTATACCTGTTTTTGAAAGTCCGGGTCCGCCACCTGCAGTATAGCCACGGCTCTCACCCGATTCCCACGGCGAAATCCAAAAAGAATACAGATCACCCGATGTTAAATAAAACTTTAACCGGATATTTCTGCCATTTAAAGATGACAGGTCTGAATTATTTTTCCATGTAATTAACTGTTTAGTGCTGTTGCTTTTGCTAATAACATTGTTTTCCTTTTTGCTGAAACCCTTAATTATGTTTCCACTTTCGTCAAGTACTTCAACAGCTAATTTGCCTTTGCGGACATCTGCATTTACAAACAGAAAATCTCCATCAAAATTAATTGTTTCAGTAGTGATATAACCTTCGTTTTTATCTGATTGTAATGAAACGAATCCGTCTCTGCGAAGAGTTGCAAGGCCGGTTGATGTGTGGCTGTCCCAAAATATATCACTTAATCTTCTTCCGCTTGCATAAAAATAGAGAGAATCGCCCACAATAATAGGTACACCATTAACAGACTGCACGTTTCCCCAGTTCCAGGCACCGTCACTCTCATCTACATCCATAAATGGCTGATGTGTAGGGCGGGAGAAATGGAAACCGTCGCGACTGTATCCTAAAGAAATTATATTTCTTTTTTGTATGCCGTCTCGTTCACATATATGATTTTCGGGACCTGACCAGGCACTGTAAAAACCAAGCATTATACTTTCGTAGGCAATAGCATCAAAATTATATATGCCGGGTTCAACTTCAGGATATTTTTCATGGATAAGTTCTTTATCATCCGGTGTAAACCAGTATCTCATGAATTTATCATCTGATTTATTATTGAATCTATGCGCCAGGCTGATAGCCATTTCAGGGTCAGAGTGTTCTAAATAGGATCTTGAGCGACTTGAAACTGCGGTACTGTACCTCATACTTAAAACCCATTTATCAGTAAAAGGATTATAAAAAACAGATGAACGGTCATACATGTCCCCACTCTGCGCAACGCCTCTACTCCAGTTTATACCATCTGATGAGTATTTTAACACAAACTGCCATCTGCGGTCGGTTGGGCGACGCTCAACGTTGAAGAACTTCCATCTTTTTGAAGGATCTTTTTCATTCCTGTCTAACCATATAGTTGCAGCATCGCGATTGGCAGTATCCGTTAAATTAGTATTCTTATAGATTCCCAGGTCCGGCTTGATCCAGTTCTTGCCATCCAACGATTCAGCGTAGGCGGTATAAAATGTTTGAGGGTCTTGTTTGTGAATTTCTCCTGCACCTGCAAGATACCACATTTTAAATTTTTCGTCTTTCTCATCATACCAAACCCCATCACTAAACGGAGCAGCATACAAAGCACCCTGAGTTGTCTTTTCCCATTCCTGATCGGGCTCTAAAACAGGATTACCGGAATAGTAGCTGGGTGTATGATATACTTTATTAAGGTTGGTTTCATTAATGAGGAAATCATCAACAAATAGTTGACGCCCTACATTTACTGGAATTACGGCCGGTTTACTATCCAAATATGGTACCGGCATTTCTTTTCTTGTAGTTGGCTCTTCATATCTTGGAGGCCACTCTTCATTAAGAATAATACCATTATGCAGAGATGTTTGAGCAGACAGCATTATTGTGAAGAACAGTGAAACTAAAATTAGTACTAATTTATTCATTACAATTCTTTTTATAAATATTAATTTTTTAATTGATTACTTCTGCAAACCGGTGCGCTGAGGGTTTTGTCCTTTCATAGGCCAGGATGAATCTGCATATGATTGTGCACCGCTATTGATACAGAATATCTCAGAAACACCCGCATAAGTTTCGGCAGCTATATAGATCTTTCCAGTTGAATCCATTACAGGAGATGAGAGTGCTTTTTCACCAAGCTCCATGCTGGCAAAAAGAGTTCCGTCAGATCTTAAGATGTAATAGGTGGCATTATCCGACACAAAGTGAATGAATCCTCTGTTATCAACAACAGGTACATTGTTATTATTATTCTCTGAAGTGGGGAAATGCCATTTTAGAGTGCCATCTTTATTAATTGCTACAATACCTGCTGAAGTTTCTCCTTCAACAGCATTTCCTCCATTTGCATATACAGTTCCTTCACTGTCAATTGCTACACCTCCGTATTGAATAACACCTGGTGTCTGGAAAACCCATTTTTGAGATCCGTCGCTGTTTAGTGCAACAATACCGCCTCCGCCTGTTAATGCAGCAACTGTGTATATTGTTCCGTCAGAATCTACTGAGATAGCACCGCCTGTTGTGGCGAAATTAGTATTATAGTTAAAGGTGTTTGTGCCATCTGTTCCATAACTATACAATCCATTAGATCCGGTTGAACAAAAATAAATATCTCCATCTTTTGAAAGCGACAATCCACTTCTTACACCAACAGATAAATGAATTTGATTTACCAATGAGCCATCTGAACCATTTAATATTGTAACCGCAAAAGGTGAATTGCTGAGGTGACCAGCATAAACATTTCCATCTGAATCGATTGCAGGAGTTATATAGTTGATATTTGCATCTATTCCGAAATTATAACTCCACTTTAATGATCCAGTATTATCAATTGCAAACAAGAATGTTTTTCTATTAGCCCCTGCATTTCTCAGATCGCGAACAGCAACATAAACAGAACCGTCTGCACCAACAGATGGACTGGCATAAACAAGTCTTACACCTCCATCAGGATTTAAAGAGGCTAAAGCACCGTTTACATCAAAACTCCATTTTAAATCACCATTTGTTACATCGTATGCAAAAAGTTGCACATCATATGCATCTGTTCCCGATTGATCCGCAATCATATATACAGTTTTTTCATCAGGAGACATAGCCGGAGATACTGTATTTTGAATTCCCCCAAGTACCGGCTTTTGCCATAATATATTTATAGCTTTACTTGGATCAACAATAGTAATATCTTTTGTTGCCGAGGCAGCTAGTCCATTATTGTCTTTTACTTTAAGCGTAACGCTATACGTACCGCCTTCAGTAAAACTGAATATAGGATTTTGTTCGTTTGACATTGAATTTCCTGCATCTCCAAAATTCCACTCCCACTCTAAAATATTATTTCCTGCAGAGGGAGTTGACAAGTCCGTAAACACAGCTTGTTCACCTAATTCATAAATATCGCTCCCGATATTGAAATCTGCTCTGGGTGCAGTATTATATGTAATTTCTTCAGTTTGGCAAGCACTTATTCCTATTAAAATAAGTACAAAGTATATTATTTTTTTCATTGCAGTTTATTTAATTTTTTTATTATTATTCTGTTAAACATCTATTCCGGAGATGTGATATCCAGGTCCTCCTCCACCTGTGTAACCTCCACTTTTTCCATCAGCAGTGGGAGATATCCAAAACGAATAAATTTCACCCTTTTCCAGATAAAACTTCAATTTAATTTTTTGCCCTTTTAGCGACTTTAATGTGGCATTCTCTTTCCACTGTATTATTTGCTTCGTCTCATTTCCATTAAAACCAAGACAATCATCTTTTGAGAAACCATTTATAATCTCTCCTTTCTCATCTAACACTTCCACTTTTAAATCCCCATTTACATTGGCGTTGACAAAGAAATATTCTCCTTTGAAGTCAAGAATAGGAGTTGTAAGAGTTCCTGATGTTTCTGTATGCATTGATGTGAATCCATCCCTTCGTAAAGTAGCCAAGCCTGTTGTTGTGATTTGATTTCCACTTGTATTATTACGACGCCCACTTATATAAAAATATAGTTTGTCTTCAACAATTAAAGGATTACCTGCAGTTGATTGAAGATTTCCATAATTCCAGGCTCCTTCTGTCTCGTCAACAGGAAGAAATGGAGTCATGTCCTCACGGAACCAACTATAACCATCTCTGCTATACCCAACCATTATTTGATTTCGTTTGATCTCTCCTGTTGCTGCTGATACATCATTTTCGGGTCCCTGCCACACGTTAAAAAACCCAAGCATTATGCTTTCATAAGCAGTAGCATCATGATTGTATATTGCAGGGCTAACATCGGGAAACCTTGGATGTCTGATTTCGTTAGGCCATGGACCAAACCAGAAGCTGCTTAATAGTGCTTCTGAAGTTTTAGTTCCTAAATCAGGATCAGTATGTTCGTTATAGTCTCTGGCTCTTACGAGCTTATTTGCATTTACTCGTATATTATGACGCATACTAAATACCCAGTTATCTCTAAAAGGATTCTTATATACGGTTGAACGATCTGCCAGTGGTTTAGATAGTGAGTTTTGCCTCCATAGTTTTCCATCAGCAGAAGTTTTATAATGGTAAAGCCATTTTCCATCGTTACGTGCAACCTGGAACATTTTGTATCGTTTGGAGCTATTAGATTCTTGCTTGTCGATCCATATAACTGAAGCATCCCTATCAGAATTGTAGTCAACTATATTCGTACCGCTTACAACAGAAAGAGAAGGTTTAGTCCATACTATTCCGTCATCAGATTCAGCATAACATGTTATACCGGCGCCATTCACGGAGTATTCTCCACCACCTGCCATATACCACATTTTGAATTTATTTTCTTCCTCATCATACCAGACCCCGTCACTAAAGGGTGCAGCAAAAGATGCACCTCCGGTACCAATTTTTTCCCATTCTTTATCTGCCGATAATACAGGGTTACCATAATGATACTCAGGATAATGAAACTTACGTTCAAGATCTGTATTTTCAATTAAGAAATTATCTACAAAGAGTTGCCGCCCTATTTCAATATTAATTGTTTCAGGTTTATCAGTAAGATAAAATGGATTCATGCCATTTTCAAGATCAGATGTATAAGATCTGATAGGTGGCCATCTGCCCGGTAATCTTATTCCATTATAAAGCAATTTGGGATCACCTTCATTATTATTTTCTTCTTCCTCTTCAATAACCGGAGGATTATCCGGCTCTTTTTCTACCGGTAATGCATCTTCAGAGCAGCTCCCCATAATTATGATAGTGATAATCAGAAATAATTGATATATAAATTTCATAAAGCCTAATTTATTGTTGAAATAGATTAACTATTTAATAACCGGGATTATTAAATTCCAAATGAGGATTACTATTCATTTCATTAATTGGAATTGGGAGCCACTCGTGTTTATTATTTACGAAACCCTGAAAATCATTGGCAGAAATGAATTTTTTGAAATTAGGATCTGCACTTTCCAGTTCTTTAAAACGTTCGCTTAGTTCTCCCCAGCGTAGTAAATCATAAAAACGATGACCTTCTAATGCTAATTCAAGAACACGCTCCTGCTTTACTTGATTCAAATTAACATTAGGTAGATCGCTCATATTTGCACGTCTGCGAACACGGTTCACAGCCTCAGCCGGGGCTATACTTCCTTGCGTGCCCCCACTTAATACAGCTTCGGCATACATCAAAAGAACGTCAGCGTAACGAATGTATCTCCAATTTACTCCATGTGCACGAGGCTGATTATAAACATACTCTCTTACACCCCCTCCAACACCAATTAATCTGGGAACACCTTCAGTTGATTGAATAGGCATAGAGTAGTCTAAACCTTTTTTAATTCCGGCTTTGAAGGGATAGGAGAGAGGGTTTGAAGTGGTTGAAAAACCTGTTCTGCCGTTTACTGAAGGATATAATTCTTCCCATGTAGTACCACCCGGACCTTGTAATCTTTGATTAGGTCGTAGGTTTATACCCGGGTCTAAATCATCAAACATTAATGTAGAAAACATACGTATATCGGTATAACCGTCTTTATCAATTGATGAAGTATATGCGTCGTATAGCCAGTTATGCACAACTCCTTCATATCCTACTCCCGCTCCGGGCAACATTAACCCTCTTGCATCAAAAGCCAGTCCTGATGTTGCAAGTCCGGGGTTAAAAGAAGTATTTTCAACATCGCCCAGGAATTGGATTTCAAATAATGCCTCATCATTGTTTTCATGATTTACATCGAAGTTGTATTCATACCTGTCTGTCAGAGAATAAGAACCGTAAACTCCATTTATAATTTCATCAAATACTTTTGCTGCTTCATTGTAATAGGTTGTTTTATCTTCACCATAATGTGCTTCGATACCACTTTGATACAGGTACGCTTTTCCTGAAAGAGCAGCTGCAGAACCTTTTGTAACCCTACCGGTATTATCTGAGTGCCAAAATCCTTTTGTTGGTAAAAGCTCAATTGCCAATGCTAAATCTTCTTGTATATAGCTCCAGACTTCTGCTGGTTTTTCTATTGGTCTGACATAGTCATCCGAATTACGCGGCATTTGTCTTACAGGAGATACCTGACGGAAATTTATAAGCAGGTAGTAGTGTGCAAATGCTCTCATAAAATGAGCTTCTCCAATATACACATTCCGCAACTCGTCATTGCCTCTGAAATCAACATCGGGAGCAGTTTCAATAACATATGATGCCTGTGCTGCAGTTGTATACATCAGAGTATAAGGTTGCTCTATTGTATAATAACTTGCATTCAGGTCAGCCCCATACATGCCTGGTTTACCGTAATCGGAGTTAGATGAAGCCTCATCTGATCTTATTATCTGAGTTTTTGAGCCGGAAGCGCCAAGTGCACGCTGTGTCGACAAATATCCATACATGGTAAGTACTGCATCATTAACTCCCTCGGGAGTAGAGAAATATGAAGACATACTGGGCTGATTTGGATTGACAGCCAATTCATCAAATACACTGTCGCAGCTTATAAAGAAAAAGATATTAAGTATTGTGAATATGGATATTGCAATTGTTTTTTTTGATTTCATATTGATATTCTTTTAAAAAGTTAAGTTAAACCCAACGATTGCTGTACGTGCATTAGGGTAAGAGTTATTATCTATTCCTCTTGAAAATAAAACATTGGAACTGACCTCAGGGTCGCTGCCGGTATAGTTTGTAAACGTCAGCAGATTCTGAACACCACAGTAAATACGAGCGTTATTAATACCTATTCTATCCAACACATTCTCAGGCAAAGTATAACCAAGTTGTAAATTTTTTAATCTGATATAACTGCCATCCTCTATATAAAATTCACTTGGCAGTGAGTTCCCGCCATTAGTATTTTGAGTTTTCATTACAGGTATGCCTGTGTTTGTATTGTCGGGCCTCCAGCTATTCAGAACATCTTTTACAGAGTTATTTGAATAATCAAAATAGTGTCTGTATTTCATTGCATTGAAAATTTCGTTACCGCTAACACCCTGCCAAAACATTGTCAGATCAAAGTCGCGAAATATAATTGTTGTGTTTAGACCATAGCTAAAGTCGGGTATTGGATTTCCAAGAATGACTTTATCATTTGCATTTATAATTCCATTTTGATCTGTATCGGTAAAGATGAAATTACCATCTGCATCAAAACCATCAATTTTATATCCGTAGAATGAGCCAATTGGTTCTCCGGGTAAAGTTATTGAAGGTGCGTCGTTAAAGAAACTGGAATAAGCTCCGGAGGTAATGGGTTGGATGTTTGTGCCAAGTGCCAGCACTTTATTCTGAAGTGTGGATAAGTTTGCATTTATATCAACACTAAAGTCAGAATTCAGCTGCTTTCTATAACTCAGCATGAATTCCCAACCACTATTCTCTACAGAAGCAGTATTTACATAAGGCTTTTCGCGCGAACTATTAATTTCAAATATTTGTCCGGATGAAAGATTCAGATCAATCTGAGCTAACAAATCGACATTCTTTTTAACAAAATATTCAGCTGTAAATGAAAGTGAATTATTAAGAAACCCCATTTCCAGACCAATGTTTGATGTACGGGAAGTTTCCCATTTTAAATCCTTTGATTTTAAGTAAGCAGCTCTTCCGTTAGTAAAACGAACTCCATTTAATGTATAAGGTATTGGTCCGTATGCAATAGCGTCAAAGTTATATGGGTCTAAAAAGTTTGCTCCTAATTCACCATAACTGGCTCTAATCTTTAATCTGTCAATCACAGGATTCTCAAACCATGATTCCTGATGAAGATTCCAGCCTGTTGAAATTGAAGGAAAATAGCCAACTCGCTGGTCTTTATGAAATTTAGATGATTCGTCGCGTCTAAGTGATAACGATAAAAGATATCTGTTATCATAATCATAGTTTATACGTCCGAATTGCGATAATAGAGCTGAGTTGCTATCTGATGCAGAAACTCTTCCTTCTATGCCATTGAAACCTGTGACATTTGGAGCACCTACATCCTCGAGAGTATTAATCGACATACCTCTGTAAAATTCACGCATCCAGCTTACGCCTAACAAAGCATCGATATTGTGAAGGCCAAATGATTTATTAAATGACAATAAATTGTCGATAGTATAATTAAGCCTGCCACCTCTGGATTCAGAGATTGTATTTCTCGGATTTCCATAATCTTCGTTTGGCAAGCCATCTTCGAAGTATTTTGAGAAATACTGTGGAGTATGGGTATAAGCATGGGTTGTTACGTAGTTGCCGCTAAACGACAATCTGTATTGCAGACCATCCATGATACTAAAGCTGCCGGTTAGTCCGCCCAATATATCAACAGTCTTGTTTGACCTGTCTGTATTGTAAAGCGGTGCTAATTTATTCTGTTCTTTTCCATCTTCAGGGTTGATGTAATATTCAGGACCACCCGATGTAAGCCTTCCCTCTTCATCATAAAGCGGTAAAGTTGGTAATGCTATATTAAATGGTGTAGTAGGTGTACTGTTTCTGTAGGTTAGAGCCAGATTTTCGGACAACGAGAAACGTCCTTTAGTGAATCCTGAGTTTATTCTGAAGTTATAACGCTGATAGTCGGAAAATATAGTCATACCGGTTTGGTCGAAATACCCAAGACTTGTACTGTAATGTGAGTTTTCGCCACCGCCGGATATACTGGCATTTACATTATATATCGGAGCTTGTTGCAACCATAAATCTTCCCATTTGGTGTAAAGGTTCGGGTTTGTTGGATTTACATTTTCGGGTGCCCTTGGCAGTCCGCTATTATCCGCAACATGATTGGCAAAATCTCTCCATTCAGAAGCGTTTAGGTACTCTAGTTTATTTGTTGGTTGTTGAAATGAGTAAGAAGCATCAATTTGAACAACAGGCACACCTTTCTCACCGGTTTTAGTTGTAATAAGTACTACTCCGTTAGCTGCACGCGACCCATAAATAGCGGCTGCTGCACCATCTTTGAGTATCTCAATCGACTCTATATCATTTGGATTTACAGAACCCAAACCGCTGCTGGAGAATGCCCCGTCAATTACATATAATGGCTCTGTGGCTCCAAAAGATGCAGCACCTCTGATAACGATACTAACACCGGCACCCGCAATACCACCCTGCTGAACAATATCAATACCGGGTGCTCTTCCCTGCAGTGCAGACGCAATATTAGAAGTTATTTGTTTATTTGTTTCAGTTGCTGAAATAGAGGCAACCGAACCTGTCAAGCTTGATTTTTTCTGAACTCCATAACCGACAACAACAACTTCATCAAGCAATTCGGTATCCTCTTGAAGAATCAGATTACTCAGCTCAGTACTTAGTGCAGGAAACTCAGCTGTTTGATATCCAATATAAGAGACAATAATATAACTATCCTGAGATACATCATCAATAGTAAAATTACCATCAAAATCGGTTACAGTTCCCCTGCCGGAACCTTTTATCAAAACTGTTGCCCCGATGATTGGCTCTCCTGAAGTATCCAGGATTCTTCCTGAAACTTGATGGGCTCCTCCCTGAACAGTACCGCTTTCGCTTTTGGTTTCCAAAGGGCGTAATACAATTTGTCTGTCATTTACACTATAACCGATACCGGTACCACTTAATAATTGTGTCATGACAGTTTCAATTGATTGATTCTGAGCCTTCACACTTACACGTTGAGAAGCGTCTACCAGGTTTTTATTGAAAAGGAAACGATAGGATGTTTGGTTTTCAATTGTAATTATTGCTTCTTCGAGGGGCACATTCTCAAGATTTAGTGACACCCCGTTTTGTGCTTGCAGATGGGCAGTGCCGGTGAGCATGCAAAGGAAGAGGCAAATCATAAGAACTTTTCTGCCTTTTTTTGCTGAATTTTCTGAAATTTCAATTTTCAGAAATAGTGTTTCTTTTGCCATAAGTTTTAATTAAAGTGTAAATAGTAATTCATTTATTTTATATATATGCAATATATTAATAAGACGTTTATTAAATACATTCCCACATATTAATTCTATTTTTTAACATTTGTAGCAGCAGGAAATATTGCACTTAGACTATAGCGGTCTGATTATCAAGAGAAATAAAGGAGTGCGTTGTAAGTTATCCGGGTAATACCTCAATTGTTGTAATGCTTTGGTTTTCGGTATTTGATCTTACATAATTGTATTTTATTGGAGCAGATAACCGAATAGCTTCTAAAATCTGCTGAAGGCTCTCATGTTCAAAAGTAGCTCTGTATTTGTAATTTGCCAGTTTTTGATCTTTAACTATGATATCTACATTATAAGCGCGGCCAACACGTTTGAATACTTCCTCAAGCGAATCATCTCTAAAGGCAAGAACACCATCTCTCCATTTCCCATAGAGTGTTACATCAGCAGAAAAGAGGTTTGTCTCATTTGTGAGAGTATTTAAAGAAAAACACATATCCGGTTTTAGCTCAACTATTTCTTTGTTGTCTGTTGCTACGGATGCACTCCCGCTAACCAGCATAACTCGGTTAATACTGTCATTTTTATAACTTTCTACATTAAGTTCGGTTCCGGTGACTCTAACCTCAACTCCGTTTGTATTAATATAAAATGGCCTCTTTTTATTTGCATCTACTATGAAATATCCCTCACCCTCAAGTGTTACTCTTCTTTCATTTTTGTCAAATTGCACCGGATAATTTATCACACTATTTGAATTAAGCCAGACTACAGATCCATCCGGAAGGTTAACTTTTGAACGAGTTCCCGGAAGGGATGTAATCATCTGCATGGAATCTGTCGGATCATCATAGCGGTTATTAATCCATAAATAAACAGTTGCAAAAAGTAAAGGAATTAGTAGAACGGCTGCAATTTGCTGCCACCATATAATAATTTTATTTGCAACAGGTTTTGTTTGACTTGTATCGTTGTTTAGAATCTTCCTGAATACATTATCCTCTGCGGCATCCAAATCAATAGATTCAGGTTTAAATGGTGGATGTATTACAGATTTTATTTTTTTATAATTAATATATATATGTCTGTATGAGTCGTCTTCACTATACAACTCTTTAAGTCTCTTTTTTTCTTCTATACTGAGCGAACCGTCAAGATCTTTCGCTAATAATATGTCAAATTCTTCTTTCAATGTTAATGTCTTATATTATTGTTCGAAATATATTAAATAGACGTTTCATAGTTACAAAACCACATTCATACTCGTCATAATATTTGCAAAAAGTACTAAAAAGGGAAGATAATCCCTTAAATAAAGATGCAACGATTTAATAGTCTTAGCGATTCTATCTTCAACGGTACGCTCAGATATGTTTAGTTTTTTTGCAATCTCTTTATATTTCAATCCCTCAAGGCGACTCATTTCAAAAACATCACGCTCCCTTTCAGGGATTTTTGACAAGGCCTTGTCCAGTTGCCCCTTTAGCTCTGAATACATTACATACTCGTCAGTTGAATCATTTAAATTATAATTTTTCAGATCGAAACTCTGTTGATGCTTATCCTTAACTTTTCTGTGTCGTAATTCATCAAGACAGCTATTTCTAACAGATGTAAGCAGAAAAGATTTAAAAGATGTTCTGTAATTTAACTCCTCCCGTTTCTCCCACACTGTTACGAAAACGTTTTGTACAATATCTTCACTCTCATCCTGATCAGACAGATACGAACCGGCAAACATTACAAGGTCTTTGTAATACTTCCTGAACAACAAAGAGAAGGATTTCCTGCTACCCTGTTGAAGTTGTTTTAAAAGAAACTGTTCGTTATCCATTACCTGTCTTAAGATATACACTGAATGAAAAACAAATTTAGTTTATTTTTTATCAAAAACCATTGGCACCAGATTTAAAATGAGATTATGGTTTTTGTGGGGTTATTTTGAGTAATTTGGTATCTCCTTCATATCTTTGTATCAATAATTGATAAAGTTATCAGGTATGATTAAATCAGTTATATTTGTAGACAAAAGATTTGAAAGAGATAATGAATAATAAACTACTTCTGTTGTCTGCTCCATTAATTGCAGGTAATATAATAACAACTTCTGCGCAATTGGTTAAGGAGTCGACCCGGGCAGGTAGCAGGCTCAATAAGCCCAATATAGTATTA
>CAZYNA010000060.1:0-14457 GCA_964648775.1 uncultured Proteiniphilum sp.
CCGCGACCCCCTGCGTGACAGGCAGGTATTCTAACCAACTGAACTACCACACCGTGTTTCTTTGTTAGCGAGTGCAAAGATACAGATATTTTCAGAACTGCAAAACATTTTATGAATATTTTTTGAAAAGATTATCTTATACCAAAAAGGAAGAGATTTTCCTGAAAAAAGTCTACACTAAGCCCGTACTAAGTCTGCACAAAGTCTGCACAAAGTCCGCACTAAGCCCGTACTAAGTCTAGATTAAGTCTGGATTAAGCCTACACCAAGCCTTTACCAGGTTTGAACCAAGTCTTTATCAGGTCTGCACCAAGCCTTTATCAGGTCTATACCAAGTCTTTATCAGGTCTACACCAAGTCTTATATATCATCGTAGTAAATAGGTATCTTCTTCGTATCACGTTCGTATATATACGAACGTGATACGAAGAAGATACGAAGGAGATACGAAGGTGAACCAGACTTGGTATGGACTGAATGTGGACATAATGTGGACCAATATCAGATTTAGTAAAGGCAAAAAAACTAGTAAAAACAAAAAAAGAAAAAGCTCCAAAGTCTAACGACTCCGGAGCTTTCCTCTAAATAAAATTATTACTTTTTCTTCAAATATTCTTATCTATTTCAAATACTCATCAAACCAACGGAAGAATTCGCGTTGGAATAAGATACCGTTTTGTGGTTTGGTGATCCAGTGGTTTTCGTCAGGGTATATCAGTAGTCTGGATGGCAATCCTTTTAGCTGTGCTGCATTGAAGGCCATCATTCCCTGAGATGCAAGAATTCTGTAATCAAACTCACCGTGCGATATCATTATAGGGGTATCCCACCTGTCAACATAGCGATGTGGGGATGTTGCGTAGGTTTTTTGTGCGGTGGCATTCGACTTATCCCAGTATGGTCCGCCCATATCCCAGTTGGCAAAGAAGAGCTCTTCTGTTTCGAGATATTGTGCTTCCAGATTAAATATACCGGCATGTGCAAAGAATGCTTTAAAACGCTTGTCGTGATTACCTGCAAGCCAGAACACGGAGAATCCGCCGTAGCTGGCACCGGTTGCTCCTAAACGCTCATCATCAACAAAAGGCTCTTTTGCAAGGGCATCAATTGCCGACAAGTAGTCTTTCATGTTCTGACCGCCATAATCGCCACTAATCTGCTCAAGCCACTCTTGTCCAAATCCGGGCAATCCACGACGGTTTGGCGCCACAATTATATATCCGTTTGCCGCCATCATTTGCTGATTCCATCGATACGACCAAAACTGGCTAACCATACTCTGGGGTCCGCCCTGACAATAAAGTAACGTAGGATATTTCTTTGAAGGATCGAAGTTGGGCGGATAAATAACCCATGTCAGCATCTGTTTGCCGTCGGTAGTCTCAATCCACCTCTCTTCCACTTCACCCATTGTAAGCTGGTCCAGTATATGCTTGTTTTCAAAAGATATCTCAACCGCCTCTCCACTAATAACATCAACGCTGTATATCTCTGTGGGTTGAGACATCGACTGCCTTTTGGCTATTAGTCCGTCCTTGCCCAAATCAACCGATATATAATTAAATTTCCCTTCGGTAACAGGAGCAATCTCTTTAGAATTTATATCAACCGAATAAATCTGAGTTGTACCATGCACAGAAGAAATCATGTATCCGGTTCCATCATCAGTACCCCAAATAAAAGAGTCACAGTTATAGTCGAATTCCTCCGTAATATACGACTTCTCGCCAGTAGAAAGGTCCATTATAAACAATCGGTTCTTATCAGCCTCATAACCATCACGCTCCATGCTCTGCCAGGCAAGATAATTCCCATCGGGCGAGAACAGAGGGTTAATATCATAACCCATCATCCCCTCCGTCATGTTGCGGGTCGCACCCGTCTCCAAGTCATAGAAATAGATATCCGAGTTAGTCGACACAGCATATTCCCTACCCGTTTTCTTTCTCGAAGTATACGCTATAGTTTTGCCGTCGGGGCTCCACGCAAGCTGCTCCATACCGCCAAAAGGTGCCAGGGGCGATTCAAATGGCTCCCCCTCCATTATATCTTTTATGTTAGAAAGCTTATTTCCCGCAATATCAGCAACAAACGGATGCGGTATTGTCTCCACCCAGTGATCCCAATGCTTATACATCAAATCATCCATAACCCTTCCTGAAGCTTTGGGCAGGTCAGCATACCTGTCGGAGGCAGTCTCCACACTTTTCAGATCTTTTGTGAAAAGAACTTTCTTTCCGTCGGGCGAGAATGTAAACCCGGTAACACCCCCCTCAACATCAGAGATCTGAGTCATACCTCCCCCATCAGGGTTTATTGTCCATATCTGAGAAGAGCCCGTCTCGTTGCTCAAAAAAGCAATCTTCTTTCCACCTTCAATCCATTGGGGGTTCGACTCCTGCGTACTTGTTATAGTCAGCTGCTTTTTATCACTCCCATCGCTGTTCATCAAAAACAGTTCAGAATTGCTCCTGTTCTCATCAATGCTGATATAGGATACCTGATAGAGAATCTTCGACTTATCAGGAGATACCACCAGGCTCCCCACCCTGCCAAAACTGTAAAGCACCTCAGGCGTCATTAATCCGTCACTCACAGCAGGATAAGCCTTACCAATCGGTTCATCCATATTTTTTTTATCAGACCCCTCGCTCTGCTCTCCATTGCAGGCAAGCAATCCTCCACTCAACACAATAGTCATAATTAGTAATATTCTTCTCATTCTACAATCCTCCCATCAATCATATGAATAGTTCTATCTGTTATAGACGCCAAATCCTCATCGTGCGTCACAATAACAAATGTTTGATTTAGTCTGTCGCGAAGTTCAAAAAAGAGTCGGTGCAGCTCCTCCTTATTATCCGAATCGAGGCTCCCCGAAGGCTCATCAGCAAAAACAACAGCCGGGTTATTAATAAGCGCACGTGCAACCGCAACCCTCTGCTTTTCACCACCCGACAGCTCCGCAGGCTTATGATCGCTCCTGTCTGACACCCCCATCATTTTCAGCAAATCGGCAGCCTTCCCCTCTGCCTCAGCATGCTTAACATTCCCTATTAGTGCGGGAATCATCACATTCTCAAGTGCAGTAAATTCAGGAAGAAGCTGATGGAACTGAAAAACGAATCCGATATTCTTATTTCGAAAATCGGATAGTTTTTTATCACTAAGCTTACTAAGCTCCTTGTTATCAATAAAAATTGAGCCCGAATCAGCTCTCTCAAGAGTACCCATAATCATCAGAAGAGTGGTCTTTCCGGCACCACTGGGACCAACAATCGAAACTATCTCCCCCTTTTTCACTTCCAGGTCGATTCCTTTAAGCACCTGGAGATCGCCAAAGCTCTTATAAATCTTATCTACTTTAATCATTCACAACTATGTTTCAATAAAAAGTGGTACGAAAGTACGTAAAATATTGGGTCTTTACACATTATTAACGAAACAAATGTTGTAAAAAGTGCGCACCTAAGAGTATATTTGTGAAATGTAACAGTTAAAAATCACATGCAATGAATAGTTTAAGTAAAATGCGGCAGGAATACACCAAGGGGAGTCTCAACGAGAAAGAGATGCCGCCCGTACCATTAACAGTTTTCAATGAGTGGATGAATTTTGCTATTGAGTCAAATATATCCGAACCAAATGCAATGACGGTAGTTACTGCAACCAAAGATGGTAAACCTTCGGCACGAATATTACTGCTAAAGGAAGTAAATGAAAACGGATTTGTATTCTTCACCAACTATTTAAGCAGAAAAGGAAGGGAGATTGAGTTGAACCCCAATGTAGCAATTGTTTTCGACTGGCATATAATTGAGCGCCAGGTGCGGATAGAGGGAATTGCCGAGAAGCTGACGCCAGAAGAATCGGACGACTATTTTAATATACGCCCCGAAAGCGCTCAAATCGGAGCATGGGCATCACCCCAAAGCAAAATAGTGAGAGACAGGGAGGAACTTGAAAATCTTGAGCAGGATGTTCTTGAGCAATTCGAAGATAAGCAGGTTTACAGACCCGATCACTGGGGCGGCTACCTCATAAGACCTACCACAATTGAATTCTGGCAGGGAAGACCAAACAGAATGCACGACAGGATAGTATACTATAAAACTGAGGAGGGATGGACCATGCACAGGCTGGCACCCTGACACTAAGAAACCCCGTTTTACTTAAAGATTTTATTCCTGGGTACAGTCGCCACAAACTCCTTTAAATAAAACGGTTCAAAGTAAGCGCTGTCAACAAAATCCTTACCGTCAAAGGCCTCTTCAGCGAGAGTCGCCATTGCCGAAGCCAGCGGATGTATATCCTCAATAAACAATGCATTGGGGTGAGTAATAACACCCTCGCATTTTGCGGCCCCATTACCAAAAAAAGCAATTCTGTTTTTGCTCAGAAGCTCGCCGTAACTGTCACTCTCAATAATATCAGCGGCCGTATCCCGAACAACATTCAGCGAATTATCAAAAATAGTTGCATAAACCTCCATTCGTCTCGCATCAATCATCGGGCACAGCAACACATCCTTATCCACCCTGCTGCTCATCATCCAACCCATAATACGTGCAGTTGGAATAGCAATCATAGGTACATCCAAACCGTAGCTCAACCCCTTGGCTTCAGAAACACCAATGCGCAGTCCCGTGTAGGAACCCGGACCGCTGCTTACTGCCACAGCATCAAGCTTCATATTGTTCTCTCTCACATACTCCATTATATCATTAACAAACAACCCCAGCATCGAGGCGTGTGATTGTCCCTCATAACTCTCCCTGTTAATCAGAATTTCCCCATCCTTAGATAAAGAGCAGGAGCAAACCGGTGTTGCTGTTTCAATTGAAAGTATAGTCGACATACGTTTTTATTGTAAAGTTACAAAAAAATGGTCACAAAAAAACTGCACCCATACGGATGCAGTTTAATTGTAAACCTATAAAGATTAGTACCTGTTTCTGTCACGATTGCCATAACCGCCACCGCGATTTCCACCACCACGTGGACGATCACCTTCTGCGCGTGGACGAGCAACTGACACAGACAATGTACGTCCATCATATTCAGCGTCGTTTAGCTCTTCAATGGCACGTTGTCCATCCTCATCGGCGGCCATCTCTACGAAGCCATATCCTTTTGAACGGCGGGTTTCACGGTCTGTAATAATTTTCGCTGAGGATACTTCACCATACTCCTCAAAAAGTTCTTTTAAATCGGCATCAGTAATCTGATAACTTAAGCCGGCTACAAAAATGTTCATGTAAAAAAATAAAAAATTGTAAATTAATAATTATGCAGAAGAAAATAAAAAAGAGGAGTTAGGAAATAACTTACATGTTTGTGAAGCAACTAAATAACGACCCGCTGTTTAAATACTTTTGCTCGACAAAGATAAGTATAAAAAAATACTAACAAAACATTTTGTGATAAAATTTACATTTATTTTTTCATTGATATTACATTGTGATTGATAAGGTTATCAATAAAAAACGTATATTTGTAAAGCAAGCTTATTTTTACAAGGAGAATCATATCAATCTTTTTTGTCTGATTTTAAACAATTGGGGTTGATATTTCGTTTTGAATACATTAAATTATAGAACATGACAACAACAGAAAGCGAGCCAAAAGGAAAGGCTAAAACCAGAACCACAACAAGTTCCACAACAAGAACCACAACTAGTTCCACAACCAGAGCCAAACCCAAAACCAAAGTAAGTGGCGCAGGTGCAAAAAAAAACTTCATTCTCGATACTAATGTGATATTGCACGATTACGACTCAATAAACAACTTCGAGGAGAATGATATTTACATCCCGTTTATTGTACTTGAGGAGCTGGATAAATTCAAAAAAGGAAGTGATCAGATAAACTTCAACGCAAGGGCTTTTGTGAGGGAGCTCGACCTGATTACAGATGATAACCTGTTTTCCGACGGTGCCGAGCTCGGGGTTGGTAAAGGTAAACTCTATATCATCAACTCATCTAAAGAAAACAAGAAAATAGCTGATGCTTTTCCTGAAAGATCTCCTGATAATAGAATTCTATCGGTGGTTTCAGAAATTGCTGAAAAGAACCCCGGCATGAAAACTGTTCTTGTTTCAAAAGATATCAATCTGAGAATGAAAGCCCGTTCTCTCGGATTTATTGCTGAGGATTATATCAACGACAAGGTTACAGATATTAATATATTCGACAAAGGTGAGGAGATTTACGAAAATATAGACCCCGACCTGATAGATAAGATATATGCACAAAATGGCGGTGTTGATCTTGATGAATTTAACTTCGATTTTAAGCTCGAACCAAATCAGTGCTTTATTCTGAAGAGCACCCGAAACAGTGTATTGGCGAGGTATAACCCCTTTTCGGGAACAATCAGGAAGGTAGAGAAGAGTTCAAACTTCGGTATTAATCCCCGAAATGCTGAACAAACTTTCGCTTTTGAGATTCTTAATGACCCAGAGGTAAAATTAGTGGGACTTACCGGAAAAGCCGGTACAGGAAAAACGCTGCTTGCTCTCGCTTCTGCTCTCAACCAGCACAGAACATATAACCAGATTTTGTTGGCGCGACCAATTGTTTCGCTTTCTAACAGAGATTTAGGATTTCTTCCCGGAGATGAGAAACAGAAAATTGCTCCCTATATGCAACCACTTTTCGATAACCTTAATGTTATTAAATCGCAGCTTGGGCAGAATAGCTCCGACCTGAAAATGATTGATGAGTTGCAGAAAACGGGGCGTTTCGAGATTGAGGCACTGGCATTTATCAGAGGAAGAAGTCTCACCGAAACATTCTGTATAATTGATGAGGCTCAGAATCTTACTCCGCATGAAGTGAAGACAATCATTACCCGTGCCGGCGAAAATACTAAGATGGTGTTTACGGGCGACCTGCAACAAATCGACTCGCCATACCTTGATATGCAGTCGAATGGGCTCGCCTACATGATTGATAAGATGCAGGGGCAAAACCTGTTTGGTCACGTAAACCTCGTTAAAGGTGAGCGAAGCGAATTATCAGAGCTCGCTAGTAATTTGCTATAAATCTAGGTGATTTGTTATAAACCCCGGTGATTGTTATAATCCCCGTGAACTGTTATTAAACTTTTTCAAATAAAATTCTTGCGCGGCAGGCAACCCCTTTGTCCCTGGTGATAATTTCGAAATGAAAATCACCCGGGGCAACCTCCTGCCTGTGTACTTTCCCTTTATCATCAATAGTGAGCTCCTTCATGTAGTTAATCTCAAACCGGCGAATCTTATGTTCCCGGTAGAAATCAAGAGAGAAGCAATCCGAAAGCCACTGAACGTAGTATAGACTATTCGCATGGTTATTAACATCAATCTTGCTGTATCTCACCGTAAAGCTGTTCACAATCTCCCCATCTACACCGGGCAAACCGGCAGGGTCGCCAATTGGTGTCGACTCATCAACTATAAAGTCAGCCATCGAAGGAATCATTCCAAGCGGCAGTGCTCTACGACTTTCCATATCCATAACAGCCCATGTTGAAGCGGCATATCCTATCACCACCCTATCGGCATCACTAATTTTAAAATTACGGGTAGTAAAGGCAGTCCCAATTTTCTCAACCCACGTCTCAATACAAATCGAGTCGTTTTCAGTTGGAATCCTCTCCATCTCCACCACCAAACGCGAAAGCACCCATGTAAGGTTACCTTTCTGCAAGTGCAGAATACCAAATCCATTTTCATCAGCATTCTTCCCCGCTGTAATTAATATAAAGTTAGTCAGAGATTTAAGAGACACCTTCCTTCTAAAGTCAATATCTTGTGCCTCAATATTATAAAAGTACTTCTTCTTACCTCCCATATAAATAGTTTCAAACTTTTCCGTTGTCGTTATCAAACTTACAAAAGTAAGAAAATTTTAAGTATCTTTGTTACAATGTTGAACACTATTACCTTCACCATATGCAATCAATAAAGGAATTATACAGAATCGGAAACGGCCCCTCAAGCAGTCACACCATGGGTCCCAAAAAAGCAGCAGAGATGTTTCTTCAGAGTCACCCCAACGCTGCAAAATTCACTGTCACACTCTATGGAAGCCTCGCCGCAACCGGAAAAGGGCACCTTACCGATAAGGCACTGTTAGACGTGCTTGAACCTGTTGCACCCACCACCATTGAGTGGATGCCCAAAACCTTTCTTCCCTTCCATCCAAATGCAATGAAGCTTGAAGCGCATAACAGCGAGGGAAAGTTAACGGACTCACAAACAGTTTACAGTGTGGGCGGAGGAACTCTTTCCGACGGAGAAAAAATTATCGGCATCACCCACAATAGCGAAAGCGAAATCTATCCTATGGAGACAATGACAGAGATTATGGAGTGGTGCGAAAAAACCGGTAAGTCGTATTGGGAATACGTAGAAGAGTGTGAGGGCGATGATATATGGGATTACCTCAGTGAGGTTTGGAGAGTGATGAAAGCTGCCGTTAAAAGAGGGCTCGACAATGAGGGCATACTCCCCGGTCCGCTAAGCCTCCACAGAAAAGCCGCAAGCTACTACATAAAAGCAAAAGGACACAACGCTTCGCTACAATCGCGGGGCTTAGTCTTTGCATACGCACTGGCAGTCTCAGAAGAGAATGCTTCAGGAGGAGAGATCGTAACAGCCCCCACCTGCGGCTCTTGCGGGGTGGTACCGGCCGTACTGTATCATCTCGAGAAAAGCAGGGAGTTCAGTAAAAACCGTATGCTGAGAGCATTGGCAACGGCGGGACTGTTTGGTAATGTTGTAAAGAAAAACGCCTCAATCTCAGGAGCTGAAGTAGGCTGTCAGGGCGAAGTTGGCGTTGCCTGCGCCATGGCAGCAGCAGCTGCAAGTCAGCTGTTCGGCGGTAGTCCCGCTCAAATTGAGTATGCTGCGGAAATGGGGCTTGAGCATCACCTTGGAATGACCTGCGATCCGGTGTGCGGACTCGTTCAAATCCCTTGCATCGAGCGCAACGCACTTGCTGCCGCCCGTGCTTTGGATGCAAATATTTACTCATCCTTTACCGACGGAATTCATCGTGTTTCATTCGACAGGGTAGTTGCCGTAATGAAGGAGACAGGTCACGATCTCCCATCACTTTACAAAGAAACCGGTGAGGGAGGGCTTGCCAAAGGGCATATATTCAGCTGATTTCATAAAAAATATAATTTTTGAGCCAAACTACCGTTATTAATTAACGGTATTACGTAATTATCTACTGTAAAAAATGATTGACTATATTAAAGGAGATATTGATGAGATTACACCCACCTCTGTAACGTTAGAGTGCTACGGTGTAGGGTATCAGATGAACATCTCACTCAACACCTACGGGGCAATAAGCGACAAAAAGAGTGTGAAACTCTATGTATATGAATCTATCCGCGACGATGCATATGTGCTCTTCGGCTTTAAGGATAAGCATGAGCGCGAACTCTTTATGCTGCTCATTTCCGTGTCGGGAGTGGGCCCCAGCACCGCCCGCGTCATCCTCTCATCGCTAAGCTCAAAAGAACTTGAAGTTGCCATTTCCACAGAAAACGCAGCTCTGCTGCAGTCGGTAAAAGGCATTGGCGCTAAAACGGCACAGCGAATTATTGTAGACCTCCGCGATAAGATCAAATTCACCGACGAGAGCGGAGAGGTTGTTCTGGCTGCAAAAAGCGACCTCACAGAAACCGGTCACTCCGCCGTTTCTGCTCTGGTTATGCTTGGCTTCTCGCAGGTAGCATCACAAAAGACAGTCGCCAAAATAATTAAAGAAACGCCCACCCTGCCGGTCGAAAAGCTCATCAAAGAAGCCCTTAAAAGATTATAGGAGACTAACAGTAGCAGTTACGTAATACAGATTTTTGAATTCAAAGATATTGTATAACTGTTGGCTCTCTGAAAAAGATCGTTCACATACTCACCCTACTCCTTCTCTCTGTCATGTGCGGGGAGAAGGCCTTTGCAGTCAATAGCGAATTGCCCCCCGACACCCTCAAACACCAGTTCATCTTCCTCCGGGCCCCTTCCAACATTCAAACGGTGGTGCGTTACGATTACATACAAAACCTCTACATATTCGAAAACCGGTTAGGCAACGAAACAGTATCTGTGTCACAAACAATGACCCCCGCAGAGTACAGGGAACACCTCCGGAGAGAATCGCAACTCAACTACTTCCGCGAGAGAAACTCATTAACGGCAGTCAGAACCGACCCCCCGCCACGCTACAGGCTCCCAAACAGAAACCAAAAAAAAGACCCCGCAGAATCAATATTCGGTCCGGGTGGAGTACGGATAACCAGCAGCGGGTACGTCGAGCTCTCCACAGGCCTCAAGCGCAACATCATCAACAATCCCACCCTACCTCATCGGGCGAGAGTCAGGAACAGATTAGATTTCGACACCGATATAAACCTAAACCTCAATGCTAAGGTAGGAGATAAAATCGATTTCAATATAAAATACGACAGTGATGCTACATTCAATGCCGATGCACGGCAGGTCAGTCTCCGCTACCGTGGCCACGAAGATGACATCATCAAAAATATAGAAGCCGGCAATGTAAGCATGACAACCAGCAACTCCCTCATCAACAGCGGAGCGGCACTCTTCGGAATAAAAGCCGATATGCAGTTCGGCAACCTCCATCTTAATACAGTATTCTCTCAGCAGAAATCGGAAAGCCACACAATCACCACCCAGGGCGGCATACACACCATCCCTTTCGAGTTCAGTGCCGATAGCTATGATGAAAACAGGCACTTTTTCTTAGGATACTATTTCAGAGACAATTACGATGTAGCACTCCAAAAACTACCCTTTGTCCAGTCGCGTGTTTCCATCACCCGCATGGAAGTATGGGTAACAAACCGGAGAAGCGATTATAGCCAGTCGCGCAACATAGTCGCCTTCACCGACATCGGCGAGCACAACCATATCAGCAACCCATTCTGGAGCGCCTCAGGGGTGACTGCCATTCCCCGCAACGGAGCAAACAACATGTATGAGCAACTCACAACCACCTACTCCGGAGCAAGGAATATTAATGAAGTCGACCAACACCTACCGCAGGAGGTAAGGCAGGGGGCCGACTATGAGAAACTCGAAAATGCCCGCCTCCTCAGCAGCAGCGAGTACACATACCACCCTCAGCTGGGCTACCTCTCACTCAGGCTACCACTTCAGGATGATGAAGTTCTGGCTGTTGCGTTTGAGTACACCTATAATGGGGAGGTCCATCAGGTTGGAGAATTTACAATCAACCCGACTGGAAACGGAAGTAGTTTGGGAGAAACCGGAGGAACGAATCCAGGAGGAATTGGTGGACCGGATCCCGGAGAAAATAACGGTTCGGTGAACGGTAGTATGAACATCCCAACAGGCTCCGAAGCTCTTTTTGTAAAGCTCCTGAAGCCGGTATCCCTCTCACCCCACTCCCACACATGGCACCTCATGATGAAAAATATCTACTCGTTGGGCTACAATGTTTACAACGTGCAAAAGGAGCGGTTTAAGATGGATATAACATATAGGAGCGACACAACAGGTATGCATCTCCAATATATCCCTGAGGGTGAAATCAGAAACGAACAACTGCTCAGGGTGATGAATCTTGATAGGTTGAATGGCAGAAACGACCCATTCCCCGATGGAGTGTTTGATTTTCTTGAGGGCTTTACTGTCGACAGCCAAAACGGATTTATAATCTTCCCGGTGGTAGAACCGTTTGGCTCGCACCTTAAGGAGAAAATTGGTGATGATGGTATAGCCGACAAGTATGCGTTTCAGGAGCTGTACGATTCAACCCTGACCGTGGCAAGGCAGTTGCCCGAAAAGAATAAATTCAGGCTGAGCGGCGAATACCGGGGTTCTTCCGGTTCAGATATCAATCTCGATATGATGAATATTGCAAGGGGCTCAGTGCGAATAACTGCTGCGGGAGTAGAACTTAATGAAGGTACTGATTATACGGTAGATTATATGATGGGCACAGTAACAATCATCAACCAATCGATAATCGATGCCGGCACACCTCTCAATATCACAGTAGAAAATCAACCGTTTATGCAGTCGCAGCGCAAAACATTAATGGGCATCAACCTGCTGTATGATATATCCAAAAGCCTCTCCGTGGGGGGAACTCTTATGCACTACTACGAGAAGCCGCTCATAATGAAAACATCATATGGCGATGAAGCATCAAAAAACACTCTCTGGGGCGCAAATCTATCCTTTAATAAAGAGTCGTATCTCATTACAAACCTGATAAATAAACTTCCGTTTGTTGAGGCAACAGAACCTTCGTGGATAAGAGCCGACCTTGAATATGCGCAGATGATACCGGGGCATTATAAGAGCAAGTATAGCGACGGGCATTCGTACATCGACGATTTCGAGACGTCTACTTCAGGTATCGACATCAGTTCGCCCTACGCCTGGTCGCTTGCCTCTACCCCATACAACAACAGCTCCAGTGCACTGTTCCCCGAAGCGGCTCTCAGCAACAACACCGAGTATGGTAAAAACCGTGCTCAATTGGCATGGTTCTATATTGACGGCATCTTCACAAGAAGAAACTCGGGACTCACACCCACGCATATAAAGAATGACACCGAACAGCTTTCAGATCATCGTGTAAGGGAGGTTTATGAGCGAGAAATATTCCCGAACAGAGAAGCCTATTTTGGTCTCCCCACCACAATTCCGGTGCTCAATTTATCTTACTACCCCAATGAGCGGGGACCATATAATCTGGATACAAATGTGGATAGTGAGGGGCGATTAATTAATGCGGGCGACCGCTGGGGCGGTATCACTCGGCGCATGGATACCCGTGATTTCGAGGCTGCAAATATTGAGTATATTGAGTTCTGGCTCATGGATCCGTTCGTCAATGATACGCTTGGTACCTCCGTCGGGGGCGATCTCTACTTTAACCTTGGTGATATTTCTGAAGATGTACTTAAGGATGGTAAGAAATTCTTTGAGAACGGACTCCCCATTAATGGCGACACCACCGAAGTAGGATACACCGTTTGGGGAAAACACCCAAAGAGGCAATCGACAGTCTATGCGTTCGATAACTCAGAAGGCATTGAAGCAAGGCGAGTGCAGGATGTGGGACTAAACGGTCTCAGCACCACCGAAGAGCTGCAGTTCCCCACCTACAGCAACTACCTAAGCGAACTGCAAAACCGGTTGTCGGGTGCCACAATAGAGCAGATGGAAAGCGACCCCCACTCGCCGTTAAATGATCCGGCGGGCGACAATTATCGTCACTACCGGGGGGCAGATCTCGACAGGCAACAGATGAGCATTCTCGATCGCTATAAATATATCAACGGAACCGAAGGCAACTCCACCCCACCCGACGAAGGCAGTTTTGCAGGTGTATCCAAAACAACTCCCGATGTTGAAGATCTCAACAACGATAATACACTCAACGAACATGAATCGTATTATCAGTATAGAGTACAACTAAAACCAGACATGATGGAAGTAGGCACCAATTTCATTGTCGACAAGCGCGAAGTGAGCGTGCGCCTCCACAACGGCAGCGACGGCAATGTCACATGGTACCAGTTCAAAATACCAATCACACAATATGAGTCGCAAGTCGGCAACATCCGTGGCTTCAACAACATTCGTTTCATGCGCATGTACCTCACCGGCTACGAAGAACCCGCCTTCCTCCGTTTCGCTACCCTGCAGCTTGTTCGCAGCGACTGGCGCAGCTATAACAGTAACCCCGACACAGGGGGTCCCATTACCGGCAGCGGCAACCTCGAAATATCCGTCGTCAATATAGAAGAAAACGGGAGTCGCACCCCAATCAACTACATCATGCCACCCGGAGTTAACAGAATAATCGACCCCGGTCAGCCCCAGCTCCGTCAGGAGAATGAGCAATCCCTATCCCTCAAAATAACCGACCTTGAGCCCGGAGATACACGTTCTGTCTATAAGAACCTCGGCTTCGACCTGAGGAGATATAAGCGACTCCAGATGTTTGTACATGCCGAAGAGCTGCCCGGCGACCCGATGGCTCCCGAAGATGGCGACATTTCGCTGTTTATAAGGGTTGGAACCGACTACAGAAATAACTTCTACGAGTATGAGGTGCCGCTCACAATCACACCCGAAGGTCAGTACAACTCCCACAGCACACTTGACAGGGAAATTGTGTGGCCCATGGAGAATATGTTTAACATCCCGCTCCAGCTGTTTACAACCCTCAAGTTAGAACGAAATGCATCGGATGAAGCAATCAGCGAAAGTCATTTTAAGTACTCCAAAAACGACCCCGAACGACCTCAGAACACCATCTCCGTAATGGGTAACCCTTCACTTGCCGAGGTACAGGTAATAATGATAGGAGTTCGCAACAGAAGCAGCGGCAACCGCTCTGCAGAGGTGTGGGTTAATGAATTGCGACTAACCGATTTCGACGAAAAGGGTGGCT
>CAZYNA010000061.1:0-14352 GCA_964648775.1 uncultured Proteiniphilum sp.
ACAACCTGATAATGTTTTAGCTGCATCATTCCGATTTGGTAACCGATCTCTTAATTTAACTGATATATTACTGAAAATAGCATTTGTATTATTTATTCTTATGCTGATACCGGCAATAAACCTTTCGGGTTTGAATAGCAGCAGAATGGAAAAGAGATTGGCTGAAATGGGTGTTCGTAAAGCATTTGGAGCGCCCAACTCAACATTGCTGAATCAAGTACTTATTGAGAATTTACTCCTAACCCTTATTGGAGCATTTGTGGGATTGCTAATATCATATTTACTGGTAATTGTTTTTAGTGATATGTTTGTTGTAGCCCTTCAGGTTGTATCTACTGATATGGATGTTGTTAGTGGTGGTAAATCAGGAATAAAACCGGCTATGCTTATAAATTTTACTGTTTTTGCATGGGCTTTAGTAGCTGCGCTTATTGTAAATGTATTGTCAGCAATTATACCTGCATATCGGTTTACAAAGAAAAATATTACTGACTCATTAAATGAGAACTATTCATATTGAAGAATTATAACTTATGATACAACATATTTTAAAACAGATCTGGATACAGCGCAGGCGCAATGGGTGGATATTTGGAGAGTTGCTTATTGTATTTGTACTGTGTTGGTATATTGTGGATTACGCATTTGTAATGGTTCACAATCGTATGATTCCTAAAGGTTATGATATTACGGATACATGGCAGGTAATGTATAGAGGCGAAGTGACTGACAGTACTCGTGATGACTTTGACCGTTATATAGATAAAATTTCAGGGTTTCCGGGTATACAACATTTGTTTGTAACTTCAGACTGGAGTATTGTGCCATTTAGTGGTTCATATTCGGGGTCTCAGATTCAACGTGATTCGACTTCAACATCATATCAAGCCCAACTTAAGAGAATAGGAGATAATAGTTATTTTGATGTTTTCAAGATTTACTCAATTGTTACAAGGCAATTGGCAAAAGTGGATATGTCTGATAAAAATGCGATTGTAGTGACTCAAAACCTTGCAGAATCTTTATTTGGTGAAGAAAACCCTGTAGGAAAGACTGTTGAAATGGGGAAAACAACTTACAGGATTACAGATGTTGTAGAGAATCAGAAACGCTTTGATTATTATCAGCCGGGAAATGTGGTTTTCTTTCCTGATGCCTTGGGCGAAATAGATTCCCCTGAAATATCTATCAGGACAGGTGATAACTTTTCTGTTGATGACTTTAAGATTGAAGTATCATCAGATATTAAAGCATATAATGATATACAAAAATCGCAGGAATTTGAATGGGGTATTACCCGGGAAGTTCGTATAAGAAATGGTATAATGATTTTTTTCCTGCTTAATATTTCACTTGGGGTGATTGGCACATTCTGGTTCAGAAATCAGACACGACGCAGTGAGATAGGTTTGAGAATGGCAATGGGAAGCAGTAACAGGCAAATTCAAAATCAATATATAGCAGAAGCTTTGCTGATCCTTACATTGGCTGCTATTCCTGCAATATGTATTAATGCAGGTGTTTTACAGGCTGGTTTAATTACAACACTGGGAGAAGAGGTAAGCAATAGTGGTTATGTAACAGCCAATAAATGGCTCCGTTTCTTCATTACAAATGCAATTACCTATCTGCTCCTTGCTGTAATTGTTGGAGTTAGCGCCTGGATTCCCGCTCGGCAGGCTTCGAAGGTTCATCCGGTGGAGGCGCTGAGGGATGAGTAAATGCATTATATTAAGATATTATGAAAAAAATAATTCAAATAACTCTACTTTTTTTATTCATTAAGCTGACGGGGGTGTCGGCGCAACAGGTGCTGACGCTTCCGGAGGCTATTGAGATGGCAAGACTGCAATCGGTGGATGCTGCAGTGGCTCTTAATGAGCTGAAGACTTCGTACTGGGAGTTTCGAACTTACAGGGCGGATCTGCTTCCTGAGGTAAACTTCTCAGCCTCGCTACCGGATTACAGAAGAAGTTATAACCTGTATCAGAGTGATGATGGTTCATATAAGTTTGTAAGAACTAACTCGCTTGGCTTGACAGGGGATATTTCTATTGATCAGAATATTTGGCTTACAGGTGGTAAGTTATCACTAAATACGTCAATGCAGTTTATTGATCCGCTTAAAACAGCGGGGGCCAGCAGATACTTTATGAGTGTGCCAGTGGGGGTTACCTTGTCTCAACCGATTTTTGGAGTGAACAGTATGAAGTGGAGACGAAAGATTGAACCTGTTCGTTATAACGAGGCTAAGGCGGCTTATCTTGAGAATGTTGAGATTATAACACTCCGCACTATTACTTACTATTTTCAGTTATTGCTTGCTAAGGAGAATTTGAATATTGCAGAGCAGAATAAGAGTAATGCCGATAGAATATATGAGATTGCAGAGGCGCGAAGGAAGATGGGACAGATATCTGAAAATGAGTTGTTGCAATTAAAACTGTCGGCATTAAAGGCTGAGTCGAATCTTACAAAAGAGCAGTCGGCACTTGATGCAGCCATGTTTCGTTTGCGCTCGTTTCTTGGACTAAGTGAGACTGACAATATCGATCCGGTGATTCCGACGCTTGAGCAGTATCCCGAAATAACTTATACAGAGGTTTTGGAGATGGCTTTGCATAATAATCCTTTTGCACAGAATGTTCGTCGCCGTCAGCTTGAGGCTGATTATGAGGTTGCACAGGCTAAGGGGGCACAGCGGCAGATTGATTTATATGCATCGGTTGGTTATACAGGCCAGGAGCAGTCGTTTAGGTCTGCTTATCAAAACCTTATGGATTACCAAGTGATACAGGTGGGGGTGAAGATTCCTATTCTCGACTGGGGAAAAAGAAAGGGTAGAGTGAAAGTGGCAGAGTCTAACCGTGAGGTGGTGGAGTCGAGATTGAAGCAGGAGCAGATGAATTTTAATCAGGATATATTTCTGCTGGTTGAGCAGTATAAGAATCAGGCGGAACAGCTTCGTATTGCGAGTGAGGCTGATGTGATTGCGCAACAGCGTTATAATACATCGGTGGAGTCGTTTATGATTGGAAAAATTAATACTCTTGATCTGAATGATGCTCAGATTTCTAAGGATAATGCCCGTGCAACCTATGTTTCGGAAATGCATCTGTACTGGTATTATCTTTACCAGTTGAGGAGTCTTACTCTTCATGATTTTGTTAATGATACTAATCTTGATGCTGAGTTTGAGAGGTTGGTAAATAATTAACTCTCTTTGATTATGAATGTTTTATATTTAACTTTGCTAATGTAACCGCTGTTACTGTAACCGCTGTTGCGCTAATTTAACTTTAGGGTTCTATGCAAACAATACTAATAATTGATGATGATGCGGCGGTTCGTTCTTCACTATCATTACTGCTAAAAAGGGTGGGGTATGAAGTGCAGACTGTGGCATCGCCGGATGAGGCATTGAGTTTGGTGCGGCATGCGAAACCCGACCTGATGCTGATGGATATGAACTTTTCGCTGACTACAAAAGGTGAGGAGGGGCTTGAGCTTTTGCAGAAGATGCAGGTTTTATGTCCGGGTGTACCTGTTATTTTAATTACTGCATGGGGCTCCATTGTATTGGCTGTGAGGGGTATGCAGCTGGGCGCTTTCGATTTTATAACTAAACCATGGGATAACAGGCAGTTGATGAAGTCTGTGGAAACGGCACTTGAGCTGGGAAGTAGTAAGAGAACTGCTGATTTACCGAAAACACGTGTGGAGCTTGATGAAAGATATGATTTCTCGGATATCATAGGTGTTTCCGGAAAATTATCGGATGTCTTGTCGACTGTTGCAAGAATTGCTGATACTAATGCTTCTGTTTTAATTACCGGTGAGAGTGGTACAGGTAAGGAGCTTATAGCTGAAGCTATTCATAAGAATAGTTCAAGAAGAAATAAGCGTTTTGTGAAAGTGAATCTTGGAGGAGTGTCGCAGAGCCTTTTTGAGAGTGAAATGTTTGGTCATAGAAAAGGTGCATTTACGGATGCTTTTGCTGATCGTACCGGACGTTTTGAATTGGCTGACAAAGGTACAATCTTCCTCGATGAGATAGGAGAGCTTGATCCTGCAAGTCAGGTGAAGCTTTTAAGGGTGTTGCAGGACCAGTCGTTTGAGGTTCTTGGCGACAGCATGCCGAAGAAGGTGGATGTAAGAATTGTAAGTGCTACTAATGCAGATCTATCGCAAATGGTTAAAGATAAAACTTTCAGGGAGGACCTGTTTTATCGAATTAATCTTATAAGGATACATCTGCCCCCACTACGGGAGAGAAAAGAGGATATTCCGTTACTTGCTCAGTTTTTTGCCGACCGTCAGGCGAAGCATAATCGTTTACCTGCTGTATCCTTTACTGATGATGCAGTTCATTTGCTGCAGGAATTTCCTTTTCCGGGTAATATTCGTGAGTTGAAGAATCTTGTGGAGCGAACAATGCTTATTAGTGGTAAGAGGCGTATTGATGCTGATGATCTTAGAAGTTTGGCAGGTGGAGTAGGTGTTCAGTCACCTTCTGTAGGTGATTCTCATGTGATGAAATTAGATGATGTTGAAGCGCAGGTTGTAAAGGATGCTATTGAGCAGAATAGCGGGAACTTGTCGAAAGCTGCACGTGCTCTGGGTATCAGTAGGGCTGCTCTGTATCGGAGAATTGATAAGTATGGATTATGAAACTAAAGGTCTATTTCTATATTCTTGCATTCTTGTTGTTTCTGATTTTTGGGCTGATTCTTTATGATAGTCCGGAGATAGCGTCATGGAAATCAATAGCTATTGGGGGGCTGATTCTGATTACTATTATATATCTGATAGTTTTTTATCGTAAAACGGTGCGACCGCTTGAAACAATTGGAAGCGGAATGGATCTTTTGCGTGAACAGGATTTTAGTTCTAAGCTCCGGGAAGTGGGACAGGCAGAGGCAGACAGGGTTGTTGTTATATTCAACAAGATGATGGCACAGCTAAAGAATGAACGATTGCAACTGCGGGAGCAGAACCAGTTTCTTGATCTGCTTATTAAAGCTTCGCCTATGGGGGTAATAGTGATGGATTATGATTACAGGATTACTGATCTTAACCCGGCAGCGGTTAGTTTGCTTTATCTTGATTCCCCGGAAGATATAAAAGGAAAAACTCTTTCTGAAATTGAAGAAGTTATTCCGCTTGATCTTTCTGAATTACCGATGCATGAAACACGTTCCATTGGATTAAGCAATGGTATGGTTTATAAATGTACACTTGAGTCGTTTATTGACAGAGGATTTCCCCGTCCTTTCTATTTGATTGAAAGTCTGACAGAGGAGGTGCGGCGTGCCGAGAAGAAGGCGTATGAGAAGGTTATCAGGATGATATCTCACGAAGTAAACAATACAACTGCAGGAATAACTTCAACTCTTGATACTGTAATTGAAGAACTGAAGCCTTTTAATGAGGTTCAGGATATGCGTGAGGCAATGCAGGTTTGCGTTGAGAGATGTTACGGGATGAGTCGCTTTATTATCAATTTTGCGGATGTAGTGAAGATTCCAAAAGCAAATCCGACTTCAATTGATTTGAATCAGTTGATTAAAAGTATGACACGCTTTATGGAAAATATGTGTATAAACAGGAATATCAAACTTGTTTTTAATCCCGACGAAGAGTTGGAGCCTATTTTGATTGATGTCTCTCTGTTTGAACGTGTATTGATGAATATTATCAAAAATTCTGTTGAGAGTATTGAGGAGAATGGCGAAATTATTATAACCACTGACTCGCAATCAAATATGCTTACGGTTGCTGATAATGGCAAAGGAATTAGTAAGGATGTTGAAAAGAAGATATTTAACCCCTTCTTTTCGAGTAAGCCACAGGGACAGGGAATAGGACTACTTTTTACACGTGAAGTGCTTGCACAGCACGATTTTCAGTACTCTTTAATTACCCATCCCGACGGTTGGACCCGCTTTGTTATTCGGTTTTGAATTCTTAATTGCTGAATTTTCTCCACAATATGTTATTGCTTTTATTTACTATATATTATTAGGGAATCAGTAAGGGGTATTCAGTATAGTAATATAATATTTGTTTATTGAATAATTTATTATTATTTTTGTAGCACTTGATAGGTAGAAAATGAGAATTATATCTAAGAAAGCGCTAAGGGACTTTTACAGTCAATACCCTGAATCCAGAATATCTATGGAGAGTTGGTATAAAGCAGTAAAAGAGGCGCAATGGACATGTTTTTCTGATATTAAAAATACATTTAATTCAGCAGATTATGTTGGCAACAAGCGATATGTTTTCAATGTCAAGGGAAATGATTACCGGATAGTGGCAATCATACAGTTTACCATTAAAGCCGTACTTATACGGTTCGTTGGAACGCATCCACAGTACGATAAAATAGGAGATATTAAAAATATATTTATGGCCACAATAAAAGATGAAAAAAAATATGATGCCGTCATGTCACGCATTGAAGAATTGATGGCTTTGGTTAATGAAGACACTCCCCTGACCGACAAAAGAGTGATGGAGCTTGATTTACTTGTTGATCTTGCTGAAGAATATGAAGATGAGCATTACCCGATTGGTACTCCATCTCTGCCAGATGTGATAAAACTGAGGATGTACGAAATGAATCTTACGCAAGAGAAACTTGCCGAACTACTTGGACTAAGTCAATCAAGTGTAAGCAAGTTCCTGACAGGAAAGGCTAAGCCCTCTCTGGATATCGCACGTGATATTAGCACTCGACTTAATATTGCACCATCTATTATTCTTGGAGTTTAATATACCCATAACAAATAGTTTACTTTAATTAAACAACATAGGTCTCCAGCATCTTGTCGAGGTTAAGACTTCGGGCTGAAGCATCGAATATCTCACGATACTCACCATTAAGCTTATATAGGGATTCGTGTGAGCCGCTTTCGATTAACTTTCCTTCCTTTAAAACGTGTATTATATCGGAATCAACTATTTGTGAAAGGGAGTGGGAGATGATTACCACGGTACGACCTTGCTTAATTGCATCGAGACTCATTTTGATGTGTTCGGTGGCAATTGCATCAAGACTGGCAGTTGGCTCATCGAGGAAGATGACAGGAGGATTCTTCAGAAACAGTCGGGCAATGGCTATTCGCTGTTGCTGACCACCGCTAAGATTTGAGGCATCTGTGTCATATCCTTCCGGAAGCTGTAGTACCTGTTCGTGAAGGTATGCTTTCTTTGATGCTTCTATAACTTCCTCTTTTTTTGCTTCTGTTTTTCCATAAAGTATGTTGTTGTAAATTGTTCCTTTAAATATATGGTTTTTCTGCAATACCAGTCCGATATTATCACGCAGTGAACCATTTTCGTACTCTTCAAGATCTATTCCATCTAAGGTGATTATCCCATTGTCAGGTTTATAAAATTTACTGAGCAGATTAATTAACGTGCTCTTACCGGCACCACTTAGTCCGACAATTGCTGTGGTCTTTCCTTTTTCAAGAGTAAGACTAACATCGGTTAGCGCCTGTTTTCCGTTGGGATAGGTAAAGTTAATGTTTTGTACTTCAAACTGTCCCTGCACATTTTCAGCTTTTATGGTTCCTCCAACCTCAACTGCCTCGTCGTTGTCAAGTACTTCGAAGAATCCATCGGCATATATGAGTGCGTCATTAATCTGATCATAGATACGATGTAACTGACTAATTGGTGCTGAAACATTTCTGAATAGCATTATATGCATCATTATTGCTCCAATGCCCATTTGACCGTCGAGCACAAGATAAACGGTGAGAATTATAATCAATACAACACCTATCTGCTGGATAAATGACTTCAGACTCTCAAATACGTAGCTGGTTCTGCGTGTCTGAAGTTGGTTGTCAAGCATTTCCATTTGTACTTCATACTGCTTTTCACCCTCCATTCTCTCGCGAACAAAACTTTTAATAACTGTTATGGAGTCTATAATATTAATCAGTCCGTGATTCTTACGTTCGCGTTGTCCCCGTAATTCCATACGCCACCCTTTTAGTCGGTGTGCCTGACGCTGACTCACAAAGAAATATATTGGTATAATAAACAGAGCCATGAGTCCCACATACTTATTGGCGTTGAACATCACAACCAGTGCTATCAGAGCTGTTGAGAATAAAGGAAGGATATCGAGGAAGAAGTTCTGAACCAAACGGATAAGGCTTTCAACTCCTCTATTTATACGTGTTTCAAGATACCCTGTCTGGTTTTCAGGCTCAGCAAAGAACGACATTTTATAGGTAAGAATCCGGTCGACAGCTTTTTGTGACAAATCGCTGCCCACACGAATGCGTATTTTCTCTCCGAAGTATTTCTGACCAAACTGGATACCGATATTAAGAAGCTCATTTGCAAGCATTATAGCTGATATAATCAGCAAAAGCCGCATACCATTTTGAAATGGATCCGGCTGTTTAAGAAGCTCTTCCACACGGTTTATAGTTTCGTTAACTAACAGAGGATTTACCTGTGCGGCAAAAGATCCTATGAGTGTAAGAAAAAGCGTGCCTGCTATCATTCCTTTGTATGGTTTCACAAAGGGTAGGAGGTTTCGGAAAAGTGCTTTAAAGGACTGAGTATAAGTATCGTTTTTATTCATCGGCGATTGGACTTAAAAGAAATGGTATGGTTTAAAATTATAATTTTAAAGAAATGCTTTTATCTTTGTACTCAATTGGAGGAGCCTCGTTTATAGTTAACACTTGTATCTCCAAATTTTCCCGTTATTTGTCTCGAAATTACTTTAATCGACATTTATATTAATTATGGATACACAAGTTATTATTGTTTTTGCAATTATATTGCTGGCTATTGTTTTCTTTGTTTGGGGAAAGATACGCTCTGATATAGTTGCACTGTTAGTCCTTCTGTCGCTTGTACTTACAGGTATTCTTACTCCGGCTGAGGGTTTATCCGGTTTTTCCAACTCAGTTGTAGTAATGATGGTTTGCCTGTTTATTGTTGGTGGGGCTATATTTCAGACAGGACTGGCTAAAATGATAAGCACCAGAATTCTGGCACTGGCGGGAAATAACCAGAATAAGCTTTTTGTACTGGTTATGCTGGTAACCGGAGGAATTGGTGGTCTTGTGAGTAATACCGGAACAGTAGCGTTGATGTTACCCATCGTTATTAGTCTTGCTGCCGAAGCTAAGACTGATGCACGCCGCTTCCTGATGCCTATGGCATTCGCAAGTAGTCTTGGCTTACTTACTTTGATTAGCACACCGCCTAACCTTATAATTAACGATACATTAATAAATGGTGGTTACGAAGGACTATCTTTTTTCTCATTCTTTCCTGTTGGTGTAATAACTTTAACAATTGGAATTTTACTGCTTTGGCCACTTAGTAAGTTGCTGGTTAAAGATAAGGGAAAAGAGAAATCGAAGTCGAAGAAAGATAAATCACTTAATCAGCTTGCTACCGAATATCAATTGGCAGATAATCTGTATCGTGTTTTTATAGAGAAGGGATCAACATTTATAGACAAATCACTGTTAGAACTTAATATTACAAGTAAATATAACCTGAGTATACTGGAAATTCGACGAATTGAATCAAAGAGCCGTTTTCATAAGACTGTTAACATGTCTATAGCAGGTCCTTCAAGCACATTTATGGAAGACGATATTTTGTATGTGTTAGGAAGTTTTGATGATGTAGTGAAGCTGGTAGATGAGAACGGACTAAAGCTGGTAGATGAACATAAAACAGAAGGTCGTGATAATGCATTGTCGGTATCGCAGGTTGGTGGTTTACAGTTTAGCGAAATTGGTATTGCTGAAGTGGTTTTAATGTCTACTTCTAAATTGATTAATAAACGTGTTAAAGAGTCTGATTTCCGTCAACTGTATAATGTTAACATCCTTGGCTTAAGACGAAAGGATGGCTATATCCTTCAGGATGTAAAAGATGAGAGAATGCACTCGGGAGATGTTCTTCTTGTTCAGGGGCAGTGGCAGGATATTGATAAGTTGAATGAAGAAACGTCGGAATGGGTTGTGGTTGGACGTCCAATGGAAAATGCTCTTAAAGTGCCGCGTGATCATAAAGCTCCCGTTGCAGCTATAATTCTTGTGCTTATGGTTCTTGCAATGGTATTTAATATTGTACCAACTGTTATTGCCACAATGATTGCTGCACTGTTGATGATACTGCTTGGATGCTTCCGAAATGTTGAGGCGGCTTACAAAACCATCAACTGGGAGAGTACATTTCTTTTCGCCGGTATGTTTCCACTGGCAATTGCTATGGAGAAGACCGGTGCATCATCGCTAATTGCCAATGCAATTGTAGGAGGACTAAGTTCTTATGGTCCGATAGCTGTAATGGCAGGTATATATATAGCTACTTCCATTCTTACTATGTTTATAAGCAATACAGCAACTGCTGTACTTTTTGCTCCTATAGCCTTACAGGCAGCTATGTCAATTGGAATAAGTCCGTATCCGTTTTTGTTTGCTGTAACAGTTGCTGCAAGTATGTGTTTCGCAAGTCCGTTTGCAACTCCTCCTAATGCATTAGTTATGTCGGCAGGGCGCTACAAGTTTATGGATTACGTTAGAGTAGGATTACCCCTACAGCTTGTGATTGGTGTAGTAATGATATTTGTTTTGCCTATTTTATTTCCGTTTTAGGGATTACTTGCCCTGAGTATTTCTCTTTTGCCCGGAGGACCGGGAAGTCGCTCTGTGGTGAAACCTGACTCCTGAAGCATTCGTCTTACTGATCCTTTAGCACAATATGTGGTTAGTGTAGCATTTTTATTGCATAAACTGAACAGATGATCGAAAATCTCCTTTGTCCACATCTCAGGCTGCTTTTCAGGGGCAAAAGCATCAAAGTAGATTAGATTATATAGTTTGTGAGTTTTTAAATTATCAGGTTTGCAGAAATCTATTTTTTCTTTGTACAGTGTGAAGTTCGATGTAATGCTCACATCCTTTTCCCATGCTGCAGTGTGCAACCGGGAGAAAAGATATGTGTAATTTTCTTCTCGACCCGTCTGGTCGGCATAATTGAGCTGATCAATCTTATCAAGAGGGATAGGGTAGAGTTCAAGCGTGTGATAAAATATTTTCACAGAGTGTTTCTCTGCTTCTTGTAGTGTGAGAAAAGCATTTAGTCCTGTTCCGAATCCTATTTCAAGTATATTGATTTCTTGTATGTCAGCGTTTTGTAGAACGTGAAGAAGTCCGTTTCTAATATATACATGCATCGACTCCTGAATGGCTCCGTTTGTAGAGTGGTAATGCTCGTTTAGTTTAGGTACAAAAAAGGTATGTGAACCATCGCCGGTAGTTATTAAAACTGAATCTAAATCTATTTCTTCTCTTTTTACTGTCACTTTATCTATAATTTCTAAGCTATGTGGTTAATTTATGCTTACAAGTTCAATCAAACAAAATTAGGTTATTATTGTTTACTATTTCCTTCAAAGCTTGAAAATTACTACTTTTGTCCATAAATATTACGTAATGCAAAGATATATAATTTTTCTGTTTCTTATTTTAGCTTTTACAGCCTGTAATACCGGGTCTAAGTCGGATGACAGCGAACAAAAGAAAGTATTTACCGTAACAATCGAGCCTCAGCGTTATTTCCTTGAACAGATTGTAGGTGATCAGTTTAAGGTGAATACACTTGTGCCTCCAGGAACGAGCCCTGAGACATATGAGCCGGCTCCTTCTGTTATTGTTGACATGGCCAATAGCATGCTTTATTTTAAAGTGGGCGATTTAGGATTTGAAAGGGCATGGAGTAAACGATTGCAAGATAATAATCCGGATGTAGGTATTATTGATTGCTCAGAAGGGTTAGAGTTGATGGAGGATCATCACCACCATCATCATGGCGATCATGAAGGTCATACACACGGGAGCAGTGACCCGCATGTTTGGTCGTCACCCAAAGCAGTTTTTGATTTTACAAATAACATGCTTGTAGCAGTAGTGGCTGCCGACCCTGATAATGAGGAGCTTTATCGTTCAAACTATGAGCTTTTGAGAAAAGAAATTGAGGTTACAGACAACCAAATCAGTACTATTCTTAAAGATTCTCCAACAAGAGATTTTATTATTTATCACCCGGCACTTGGTTATTTTGCAAATGACTATGGTTTGCACCAGCATTGTATTGAATTTGAAGGAAAGACTCCGTCGCCCGCTCAGATAAAGGATTTGGTTGATCTGGCAAGATCAGAAGGCATAAATACAGTCTTTATACAGAAAGGGTTTGATGCCAAGAATGCTGAAGTGATTGCCCGTGAGATTGGAGCTGATGTTTTTGAGATTGATCCTCTAAGCTACAACTGGGGAGAAGAACTTATTAGAATTGCAACTATAATTGCCAGAGATAAATGAACCGACTTATTGAAATAGAGAATCTTAATGTTGGTTATGAAAACAAGCCAAACGTTTTGAATGATATCTCACTCACTGTTTATGAGGGTGATTTTCTTGGAATAATTGGTCCCAATGGAGGAGGTAAGACTACATTGCTTAAATCGATTTTGGGATTAATAACACCCGATTCCGGAAGTATTAGCTATTACGATAATGGTCAGAAGGTCTCATCTTTTAATGTTGGATATCTGCCTCAGATCAATCAGATTGATAAAAAATTTCCAATTGAGGTGTCGGAAGTGATTTTGTCAGGACTAACCCCTGCACGTAAAATTTTCAGAAAATATTCTTCCAGAGATAAGCAAAGGGTAAAAGATGTTGCCGAAAGAATGGGTATTGAGGATCTTCTTCCAAGAGCTATCGGCGAGCTGTCGGGCGGACAGTTGCAGCGCGTCCTTTTAGGCAGAGCTATTATTGATAACCCTAAGTTGATTGTGCTTGATGAGCCCAGCACCTATGTGGATAAGCTGTTCGAAACCAACTTCTATAAGTTACTAGGTGATATTAACAAAGATATTGCAATTATTCTAGTCTCGCATGATGTTGGAACCATAATTTCTTTAGTTAAGAATATTGCTTGTGTTAATCAGGGCTTGCATTATCATTCAGGAAGCGATATTTCGGAAGAGTGGTTGTCGAACGCATATGATTCTTGTCCGATTGAGATAATTGGTCACGGTTCTCTGCCACATAGAGTTTTAATGCAGCACGATCATATTGAACATGCTATGAACAAAGAAGAGTAATAAATGGGCGAAATACTTCTGATAATACTTGCAGCCTTGCTGTTGCTTATTGGTGCAGTTGGAGTGATTGCTCCAATATTGCCAGGATTGCCTCTAAGTTGGGGTGGTTTACTTATCTTGAAATTCTTGCCTTCCACTCAAGATGATATATCATGGAAAACAATCATTATTCTTGGGATTGTAATGTTGGTAATTACTCTTTTGGATAATATATTGCCTTTATGGGGAACAAAAAAAATGGGTGGTAATAAACAGGTGGTGTGGGGGGCTACAATAGGTTTACTAGTAGGTTTTTTTCTTGGGCCGTGGGGTATTATTTTCGGACCCTTTATTGGTGCTTTTATAGGTGCAGTATTGTCAGGAAATAATTTAAAGCCTGCTACAAAACAGGCTTCGGGAGCTTTTTTAGGCTACCTGGCGGGATTGATGCTTAAACTCGTTACAGTTGGGTTTATAATATTCTTCTTCATTAAGACCCTGATAGTTGCATTCTAAAGGAATCTTTTTTTCTCTTCCGGTGATGGTACTCTGCATTCTGACCTTTTCCCAAACCATCTATATCTGTTTTTAGCTATAAAAGAGTATACAGCTCTGGATAATGGATGGGGTATAATTTTCAGAATCCTGTATACAAACCTATATCCTTTAAGGTATTTAGATATACCGGTAACAGCGTCAACGCCTTCACTTAAAACATTCTCATCAATAAAAACAAGAGAAACCGGGTTTTCGTTATATTTACCATATTTCATTAGAATCTCCCTTCCTTTTTCACCTTGCATTGGAGCAAAGTGAAAAAGTTTATCCCTATCATGTTTAAGAATAAAATTAACGGAAGTGTTGCAGAAGTTGCAGACTCCGTCGAAGAGGATTATTTTCAATTTTTACTGATGTTTTAGCAGATATTCTGCTATCTGTACTGCGTTTAGTGCAGCACCTTTACGAATTTGGTCAGAAACAGTCCAGAATGTTAAACCATTTTCATTAGAGATATCCTTACGCACCCTTCCCACATATACAGGGTCTGTACCTTCTAATCCAAGTGGCATCGGGTACTTCTTTTCTGCAGGGTTGTCAATCAGTTCAACTCCTTCTGTGTTTCGAAAAGCTTCAAGTGCCTCCTCCAGAGAAATCGGACGTTCGGTCTCAACCCATATCGCTTCTGAGTGAGCTCTCATAACCGGAAC